>JAGABX010000127.1 GCA_017614395.1 Eubacterium sp. | reverse complement strand
TGTACGATTTTGACACCTATACTTTGTATGAGATAAAAAAGCGGAATGTTTATTCAGTAAAGATTAAAGTGATTCTGAGAGATCCTGTACAAGAAGATATTCTCAAAACTGCTGCTGAAAAAGCTTTCCGACGATTTCCTTACTATGCGAGAAAGGTGGTTATAAACGCACAAGGTGCCTATGAACTAGAACCATGTGAAAAGCCGATCACTGTGACATCGGATGAGAACATCGTCCGTTTGGGGAGTGCGGAGACAAACGATCTTTTGTTTGCAATCACCTATGAGGGGAAAAACATCTATTTTAATTTCTCACACAATTTCTGTGGAGGCTGCGGAGCTATGCGATGGATAAAGACCACTCTGTGGCAATACCTGACAGACCTTGGCCATACGATTGATAGCAGAGGAATAATGACTCCGGATACTCCCATAAAAGCGGAGGAGTATAAAGAACCGGATGTTAATTCCCTTCCATCGGATCATCCAATAGGTAATCCGGATTTTTCAAAAGATTCATTTACCTTAATGGCAGACTATATGGAGTTTATGAAGAATCCGGACGGAAGAATGGGTTATTATCCGATTTCTGTTCCTAAAACGGAACTCATGAAGTATGCGCGGGATAACGACGGAAGTCCCAACTCGATTATTTCAGCAGTGCTGTTTCGAATGTGTACCAGATTGTTCCCTGATCAAACAAAGTTTTCAGTACGTATAGCATGTAACTATCGCGCCGATGTCGGATGTCCCGAGACGTACCGGGACATGGTCCGTCAGATTCAGGTTTCATATCCGATCAGGATCAAGGACTGGACGATTGAGAAAATCTCTACAGTGACAAGAAGCAAAATGTATGTTCAGATGCAGCCGGAGTTCAGTTGGGAAGAATGCAGAAAGGTGGATGCTTTCCGCAGAATGATAGATGATCAGCCGGATTTGGAGAGTAAAGTCGATTATGCAGTTGATAACAGTCCTACCACACACGGAATCCCTTCGACCTGTGTTATCAGTTATGTTGGTAAAGTTGACTGGGAAGGGCTCGCACCGTATATACAGGGCGTATATTCACTTACATTCGGACATGTCATGCTTGAAATCAATGCAACACAGGAGGATTTCTGCATAAGCTTTCAGACGGTACACGAGCATGAAAAATACTTAAAGGCATTCTTGAATGTATTAGATGAAGAAGGACTGTCTTATACAGTTGGGGATTTTACGGACAGGAGACTTCCCAAAATCGTCTTACCGCCATTCCCGAAATAAGAAGGAATCAGACGGAATTGTCAACAGGCGGCCGGTCAGGCCGCCTGTCTTTTTTTTCCACGCCATGCGTTTTTACTGCTGTTTACATTTACCTATCTTCCATTTGGAGAAATGGCGGGATACAGCTTTTTCAAGATGAAATACATCGGGAAAAAGACGTTTGTCGGTTTGCAGAATTACCTGGATGTGTTTGGCAGGGATGATTGCTTCGGAGCATTGAAACTGAGTCTGTACTATATGCTCGGTTCCGTGATCCAGCTGGTGCTATCTCTTTATCTTGCTACGATCTTAAGCTTTAAGATCAAGGGCGGTAATATTTTCAAGGGATTTATGTTTTTCCCGTTTCTGATTAACGGAATTGCGGTTGGATTCATTTTTAAGTTTTTCTTTACGAGAGGATTTGTGTTTGATACGGTGCTTCAGTGGTGTGGATTTGATCTGAACAACTTGCCGTATTTCCATTGTATCTTACGTACAGGTTATGGGAGTTCCGAATGCAAAATCGCAGATTATCCGGTTGAAGGGACTTGATCCTGATAAAAAGTATCTGGTGGCTGTGAAGAAGCCGGGGCTTGATCAGAGTGAAGAAATCGAAAAACCGGATAGAGAAGATGGAAGTGCTCCGGAAGAGACGGCCTTTTCCGGGGATTCATTGATGAATGCGGGTCTTGTTTTACCAAAACTGTGGGGAGATTTTAAAGCAATCTGGATAGAGATTGTGTCGCTTGGGTAGAATGCCTATCATAGGGCTGATTGATGGGATAGAGAGATTTGTTATCCTATCGGTCAGCCCTTTCTTTTTAATTGTCCAACTTACAGTTATCGTTCCTGTAGTCTCCATTACCCTTACAAAAACATCAATTATGAGCGAAAAATCATTACATTTGTTGATAGACAATCACGTTTCCTGTGATAGAATGGAGATGGTAGCTGACATTCAGGTGGAAAGGAGGGTTCGGATTGAAACTGATCATACAAAAATGCAGGGATTCGTCGAGTGTACCAATCTGGGAGAAGTACCTGCTAACAGTTGATGAGGCTTCGGTTTATTATCATATAGGGAGGAAAAAGTTGCGAAGTATGATAGCGGCTGATCCATCTGCGCCCTATATCATCACGAACGGGAGCCATGTTCTGATCAAGAGAGAAAGATTCTCCGCATATCTGGATGAAGTATCAGCAATATAGTGGGAGGTTCAAAGGAATCCCTCTTTATTTGTTGCTGAACGGTTTTGTGAAAAGAGGTAAATTTGCTTGCGGGGGGCGGGAGTTTGTGATAAAATGGTAGGAGCATCGAGCTTCCACCATTTTTTATGGAAGGAAGTGAGAGGATGAATAAAACCAGAGTCACGGAAGTAAGACGTGATGACAAAGGACGGCTTTTGAGAAAGGGGGAATATCAGGAGCCGAACGGCAGGTACAAGTACAGTTATTCCGATCTGAATGGCGTGAGACATTCGGTGTACTCGTGGAGATTGGATGTTCATGATCGTATTATCAAAGGAAAGAAAAAGGACATTTCGCTTCGAGAGAAGGAAAAGCAGATCGAAGTCGATCTTTTTAACGAGGTGATCCCGGAGGGCGGCAGATTGACCGTCTATGAATTGGCTGAGAAGTACACGCAGACGAAGATTGGGGTAAAACCGACAACCAGGTTGGGATACAGAACCGTTCTGAAGTATCTTTCCAAGGATCCTATGGGGGAAAAACGTATCGACAAGGTTAAACTCTCGGATGCCAAGCTGTGGTTGATCGACCTCCAGAAAAACGGACGTGGTTACAGCTGGCTTCATCAGGTGCGCGGCGTGCTCAGACCGGCGTTTCGTATGGCTGTAGAGGATGACCTGATCCGGAAGAATCCGTTTGATTTTGAGTTGGCGACCGTGATCTACAATGACAGTGTAGCCAGAGAGGCGATAATGGAAAAGGACGAGGAAAGGTTTCTTCGGTTTGTGAAAGAGGATGCACATTTTTCGAGATACTATGAGGGGATGTACATCTTGTTTCATACGGGATTACGCATATCGGAGTTTGTCGGACTCACAGTGAGGGATATAGACTTCGAGTCTATGACGGTGAATGTAGATCATCAACTGATCTATGAGAACGGCAAAGGACTTTCCATCCAGACGCCGAAGACCAAGAGCGGGGTTCGTAAGATCCCCATGACGGAGGAGGTGGCGGACTGCTTCCGGATCGTGATCGCGAATCGGCCTAAGTTGAAGATGGAACCGATTGTGGACGGGTATGCGAGGTTTCTCTACATCAATGAGTGGGGAAATCCCAAGGCGCACTATCAATGGGAGAAATACTTTCAACATGCGGTTGAGAAGTACAATCAGATGAATCGTGTACCCTTACCGAAGATCACTCCTCACATCTGCCGGCACACGTTTTGCTCCAACATGGCCAAGCGTGGGATGAACCCGAAGACACTCCAGTACATCATGGGGCACGCCGATATCTCCGTCACGATGAATGTGTATGCGCACATCCGTGCAGAGGACGCCGGTGAGGAGATGCGTCGGATTATGGGTGAACCCATTGCCCCTGCTTCAGAAGATACGTTGAAGATAAGGACACTCGGAATATGAAAACGTATCACAAATTATATCACAAAAGCCTGCCATTTTATGCCGAAATATGCTATTATACGGCGTGATAACGATTAAGAAAAGGACAAAAGGAAAGTGTGATAATGCGCGAAAATGCTAGGTTCTACTATTGTATGAAAGGTTATGCAACATTATGATAAAAATCCTATTCATCTGCCACGGCAATATCTGTCGCTCGACCATGGCGCAGTTTGTCATGGAATATATGGTCTCGCAGGCCGGGCTGGCTGATCAATTTGTGATTGAGTCTGCTGCGACTTCGACTGAGGAAATCGGAAACGGGCCGCATCGGGGAACCGTTATGAAAATGCGGGAGATGGGCATCCCGATGCGGGAGCACAGAGCCAGGCAGATGCGGCGCGATGACTATGACCAATACGATATGATCATCGGGATGGACCGATGGAATGAAAAGAATATCCTGCGGATCGTCGGTAGTGACCCGCAGGATAAAATATCGTCGTTATTGGATTATACGGAGCGGAAAGGTCAGGAGATTGCCGATCCGTGGTATACCGGTAATTTCGACGAGACATACCGGGATGTCGATGAAGGGTGCCGGGGGCTCCTTGCTTATTGCAGGGAACAGCTTGCAGACTGACGCGTTTGAGGTACTTACGTGTTCGGTACGATTTCCGCTTGACCGAAGGAGGCCGACCGAATCAGTCTCTCCGTTTCGATGCGTCACGATCCGTCACTGCTTGATCGTAATTGATTTTACCTTGGACCATTTTCCGTGAACTTTTTTTCCGTCCTCCTTGAGAGTCGCTTTGACACGGAAATAATAGGTTTTCCCAACTTTCAGATTCTTGTATTTCACGTTGTAGTTTTTGGTATAGAAAGTTTTGGCTCCGGAAAAGTTTTTGTTAAGTCCATACTGGACCGTGAATCCACTCGGACCTTCGATTTTTCTCATTTTCAGGAACGTAAGCTTAGGCTTGGAGTTTTTCAAAGATTTGATTTTTGCCCTACCCAACTTCAATTTAGGAATTTCGGTGACGGAGGTTTCATCTATGGCACCGCAGACAGTGCAGTGGATGCTCTGGGATCCCGGCTCGAAATAGGTCGGTGCGACATCCTGTGTGAACGTGGTCGCCCAGGTATGAGGCGCCAGTTCCGCGTCTCGCTCACTGCCCGGTTTGATGGCACCGCAAACGGAACAATGGATGCTCTCTACACCGTGTGTTGTGCAGGTGGAAGGCTTGTCAACAGTGTATTCGGTGTTCCATTTGTGATCCTCAACAGTTACATGCATTGTTCCGACGTTCTTGCCGTCTGCGATGAGAGAGACGGAGGCGGCCCCGGGTGTTACGCTGATATAGGTAACTTCGGAACGCACCAAGCCGATCGGAATGTCTGCAGCGTAAACGGCAGACTGTGTAACTGCAACGACGGAGGTGTTCTGTGATTCCGCGACAACGGGTGTTGTCGTGTTTGTGGTGTAGGTTTCCGTTTCGGATTGACCGATGTGTATGGTCAGTGTGTCCCGGAAATCATCCGCCTCGGCGGTTGTAATCGAGAACATGAACATCAGAGTCATCATCAGTGTGGTTGCCAAGCCGTAGCCGGCGAGTGTGAGTAGCTTTTTCATAAAAATGTCCCTCCCTTTCGATTATCAATTCTTCCTCAAATATCTTTCAAGCCCGATGGTACGTTCCGATACATACGACCTGTATGGCACGTCCATGGATTCGTCATCTATCATTATAACGCTTTTTTCACAAAATCACAAGAAGAAAAAAAGAATCTTTGCCTTTTTTTTTAAAGTGTGGTATAGTGTGTATAAACACAATCTTGATTAAAGGAGAGAAAACATGAAATTATGGGGCGGCCGTTTTAACAAGGACACAGATGAACTCGTGGAGAGTTTCAATGCATCGATTACATTTGACAGAAGGTTTTATAAACAGGATATTCTGGGGAGCATTGCCCATGTGACCATGCTTGAAAAACAGGGTATTCTGACATGCGAAGAGAAGGATGCAATCGTTTCGGGACTGAAGGGTATTCTTGATGACATCGAGAGTGGCAGTCTCGAGATCGACGAATCATATGAGGATATCCATAGTTTCGTCGAGTCAACCCTGATCGAGAGAATAGGTGACCCAGGGAAAAAACTGCACACCGGGCGCAGCAGAAATGACCAGGTGGCGCTTGATATGCGTTTGTATATCCGTGACGAGATCATAGCCCTGAATGATATGGTGAAGGAGCTGATGGCCGTATTGCACCGTCTCATGAAGGAGAATGTCGATACCTACATGCCGGGATTCACGCATTTGCAGAAGGCTCAGCCTGTCACATTCGCGCATCATATGGGGGCGTATTTTGAAATGTTTCGGCGTGATCGGGGACGTCTGCGTGATATATATGACCGTATGAATTACTGTCCGCTGGGCGCTGGCGCATTGGCGGGGACAACATATCCTCTTGATCGTAATGACACGGCGACACTCCTGCAGTTTGACGGTCCTACCTTCAACAGTATGGATTCGGTCTCGGATCGTGATTATCTGATAGAATTGCTGTCGGCGCTCTCAACAATTATGATGCATATGAGCCGTCTGTGCGAGGAGATTATTCTTTGGAACAGTGATGAATACAGGTTTGTTGAAATGGATGACACTTACTCAACCGGTTCCTCCATCATGCCACAGAAAAAGAATCCGGACATAGCGGAACTAATTCGCGGCAAGACAGGACGGGTGTATGGGGCGTTGATCTCGCTTCTGACGACGATGAAGGGATTGCCTCTCGCATACAATAAGGACATGCAGGAGGACAAGGAATTGACGTTCGACGCGATAGACACCGCAAAGGGATGTCTGGGACTGTGTGCCGGAATGCTCGATACAATGATTCTACACCCGGAGAATATGGAAAAAAGCGCAAAGCAGGGATTCACGAATGCAACAGATGCAGCGGACTATCTGGTCAACCACGGCGTTCCGTTCCGTGATGCGCACGGGATAATCGGTCAATTGGTACTGGAGTGCATCGACAGGGGAATTGCGTTGGATGATTTGCCGATAGAGGAGTACAAATCCGCATCTCCTGCATTTGGAGAGGACATCTATGATGCCATCTCGATGAAGACATGTGTAGAACGCAGAAATATCATAGGAGCACCGGGACCGACTGCGCTGAAGGCAGTGATAGCCATGAATGAAGAGTATTTGCAGGAGACCTGAGCTTTAGAAAAAAATAGTACTTGATTTATTTGTCGATTCGGGGTAGAATAGAAAACGGATGAACAGGTATTGTTATTCTTGCAGTTTTCTTGTGCAATTCGCTATGAATCGTGCAATTCGCTATGAATCCCGAAACAGGAGGAATCCTATGTCTACAATGGTCGTGACGGATGTGACAGGCACGCCGGCCACCGGAACTGCGGCGTATACGCCAATCGGATCGGTTCCGGAGGAGTCGCAGGTTACCCCGTTCAGAGAGGTTTTGAAAAAGGCTTCTTCGCAAAAAGCGACGGAGTCTGTTTCTGACGCGCCTGTTCATGTGAAGAAGTCAACTGAGGGGAGTGGCGGCGGATCGGCGGAGACAACAGTCAAACTCGACGATGTATTTAAAAAAGCCTCCGAAAAATACGATATTTCATATGACTTTCTCGTGGCTGTCGCCAAGGCGGAGTCTGATTTTGATTACAATTGTGTATCATCTGCAGGAGCCAAGGGTATTATGCAGCTGATGCCTGACGAGGTAAAGGAGTTTGGTGTCACAAATGTATTTGATCCCGAACAGAATATAATGGCGGCAGCAAAGCTTCTTGCTGCGCATTTGAAAAAGTTTGACGGTAATTTTACTCTGGCTGCTGCAGCCTATAATGCAGGCAGCGGTGCGGTTCAGAAATACGGTGGTGTGCCACCCTACACCGAAACGCAGAATTATGTGAAGAGAATAGCGAGGTTTATGGAGGAGGGAGTGACTGTTCCCGACAAGGATGTGAAGGTATCCTCGGATTACTCCGAATCTGACGGCGGAAGTACCGGTGTCACAAACAGCGAGCAGTTTGATGAGGGAACGCCGGCGACAGACGAGGATTGGGATCAGGTACGTATCACGGTTGGGACCGGTGATCAGGCTGTAACAATGACCTACGGTGCATACCAAAAATATAAGGAATTAGGCTCGTTGGGTGTTGGGTGAGAGAGACTGATGAGATTGTTTTATTGATTATATCCATATGAATGGCAGGAATGTGAAGGGCAGAAATCGGAGGCATGAAATACATGGAAGATGAATTTAATGATGATAGTTATAACATAAATCCTTCAATTATTGTTTGTTCCGAGTGCTCCGGAATTATGCGGTACAAGGGCGCCGGCAGATACGTATGTGAGGATTGCAAGCATGAGGTTTTAGATGATTTCGGAAAGGTACGTCAGTTTTTGGAAAAACGCGGACCGAGCAATGTGTTTGAGATTTCAGCCGGTACCGGTATTCCCAGAAGTGTTGTCAACAAACTATTGAAGGACGGTCGTTTGCAGGTTTCGCCGCATTCGGAGGTCGGTTTGGTTTGCTCAAGGTGTGGTATGGCAATACGGTTTGGGGAATACTGCAACAGATGCCAGGAAGAGATTAGTAACATAGAAGCACGCAATAAAAAGAAGGGCATATACAACGTATTTAACGAAGAAAAAGAAGACGGGAAGATGCGCTTTTTACAGGATGACAAGAAGAAGTGACAGGTAATATGGTAATGTAGCAATTTGAACAAACATTGTTGTTTCTGAGTTTGGAGTGTCTCTATTTTTCTGACTGTTCATCATTTGTCTCAGTACCCATCAACAGTTTCAATGCTTCAGAATACAATGATTGTGACCGTGATTCCCATGCATTGCAGATTCGCAGGGCGTCATCCTCGTCATATACAGCCATAGTAACCTCAAAAAGAGTATGCGAGCTGTCTCGTATGGAACATATGGTTTGATACATCCCGTCGGAGGTTTTGTGATAATCACTGAATAAAGCTGTTTCGTCAAGGGTTTTAATGTGTTTGTTTTTCAAGTATTCATCAATCTCCCTGCGGATATCCGGAGATAGTTCATTTTCAAATAAACGGCGTGCTTCCTCGCCTGATTCCGTCAGTGTTATGTATGTGCGATGGTAGGTGTTTTGCTCACCGGCAAGGCCTGACTCTACCAGCTCCCCGATTGCGGATTGTGCCTGAATATAGTCAGTATAACCAAGGTCTGTTATAGCATCAATTATCACATTTTGCGGCAGAGAGAGTGAGACTCTGTGCAGGATATGCATGATGATCTGTTTATATAGGTTTATTGGGTTGGGTGTCATATTATATCTCCATTTAAAATGATATGATTCTATTTTACCCTTTTTCTTGAAAAAAACAAGCATAAAAATAAAAAAAGCGGAGGAAATTATGGAAATGAAGGAAAAAGCGCTCAAACTCCATGAGGAGTGGGGCGGAAAAATTGACACAGCGCCGAAATGTGAGGTGAAGAGCAGTGAGGATCTGGCACTCGCATATACACCCGGAGTCGCCGAACCCTGCAAGGTGATAGCTGAGGATCGTGAGGCGGTTTATCGGTATACAATGAAGGCAAACACTGTCGCGGTTGTAACGGATGGCAGCGCAGTTTTGGGTTTGGGCAATATAGGCCCCGAGGCTGCAATGCCTGTTATGGAGGGGAAAGCGGTTCTGTTTCGTGAATTCGGGGGAGTCAATGCATTTCCCATCTGCCTCGACACACAGGACACGGATGAGATCATTGAAACAGTTGTGAGGATTGCGCCGGGATTCGGAGGCATCAATCTCGAAGATATTTCAGCACCCAGATGTTTCAGAATAGAGCAGGAATTGAAAAAGAGGTTGCACATACCTGTTTTTCATGATGACCAGCATGGCACGGCTATAGTTGTGCTCTCCGGGATCATAAATGCCCTGAAGATTGTTAAAAAACCTGTGGAGGAATGCAGGATAGTTGTTAACGGATCGGGCGCAGCCGGAATCGCGATCAGCAAGCTCCTGTTACGTTACGGTTTCAAACATCTGATTCTGTGTGACAGCGCCGGTATAGTCCACAGAGACTCCGATCGTTTGAATGATGTTAAAAGAGAGATGCTCACTGTAACAAACCTTGATAACAAAAAGGGGAAATTAGTGGATGCTATGGTGGGTAGCGACATTTTTATCGGTGTTTCGGCGCCGGGTGTTGTAACTCAGGAAATGGTGCGTTCCATGAACCGAGATGCGATACTTTTTGCAATGGCAAACCCGGTTCCGGAGATTATGCCTGATCTGGCAAAGCAGGCGGGTGCAAGGGTTATCGGAACCGGACGATCGGATTTTCCGAATCAGGTTAATAATGTTCTGGCGTTTCCGGGGTTGTTCAGAGGCGCTCTCGAGGGGCGCGCCGAACAGATAACCGAGGAGATGAAGCTGGCAGCGGCAAAGGCCATAGCGTCATTAATCGATGAAAAGGATTTGGACGAGGATCATATTATTCCTGAGGCATTTGATCCGAGGGTATCGGATGTGGTCAGTGCGGCGGTAAAGGATAACATTACGGAAACTAATATTGGAAAGATATGAGGGATTGATATGGACTATGATAGCAAAACGCTGACAGAATTGACGGAAATTGCCCAGGAAAAAGGCATAGAAAAATACTCATCCATGCGCAAGGCAGATTTGATCAGGATGTTACAGAAGGCTTCTTCGCCGAAAAAGGAATCTGGACCGGTGGAGAAACATGAAACCGGTGGTAAGGGGAATGCTGCCAGAGAAAACCGATCTTCCGGCGGTGCCAGAGAGTCTCGAGATGTTGGTAACAGGGATACACGGGGAGCGTCAAGGCATGAACCGAAGGAGATGTCACGTCAGGAACGAGGTCAGCAGAAATCTCGTTATCGTGACGGATCTGACGGAATGATAACCATTGCCCGGGAGAGATCGATTGAGGATGTTGCGCCGACCTCACTAGGAGATCTGGACAGTGGCATTACCAAAGAAGGAATTCTCGAGATAATGCCTGAGGGATTTGGATTCATCCGCTGTGACAACTATTTGCCGGGGGAGAATGATGTTTACGTATCGCCTCAGTTTATCCGAAGATTCGGGTTGCGCACAGGTGATATTATCTCCGGGAATCTGCGCATGAGAACGCAGAATGAGAAATTCAGCGCCCTGCTTTATATGAAAAAAGTCAACGGTCGATCTCCCGGATATTTATACGATCGTGAAAAATTTGAAAACCTGACTCCGATATTTCCGAACAGAAGGATACACCTCGAGACACCGGGGACGGGAATGTCGATGAGGATGCTGGATCTGATTGCTCCTATAGGAAAGGGGCAGCGAGGCATGATCGTTTCACAGCCCAAAACAGGTAAAACCACACTGTTGAAACAGGTGGCAAAGGCTGTTACGAGAAACCATCCGGACATGAAAATGATCATTTTGCTGATAGATGAGCGTCCGGAGGAGGTAACGGATATAAAGGAATCCATAGAGGGTAATCAGGTGGAGGTCATCTATTCGACATTTGATGAACTGCCCGAAAACCATAAACGTGTATCCGAGATGGTAATTGAGCGTGCAAAACGTTTGGTGGAGAGCGGGGAGGATGTGATGATCCTGTTGGATTCCATCACACGTTTAGCCAGAGCATATAACCTGACTGTGACTCCCAGCGGACGCACACTTTCAGGTGGTTTGGATCCGGCAGCGCTGCATATGCCGAAACGGTTCTTCGGCGCAGCCAGGAATATGAGAGAGGGCGGCAGCCTGACTATTCTGGCAACTGCTCTTGTTGATACCGGAAGCAGGATGGATGATGTGGTGTTTGAGGAGTTCAAGGGAACAGGAAACATGGAACTTGTTCTCGATCGGTCACTCTCGGAAAAAAGGATATTTCCCGCTATCGATATTACGAAATCCAGCACCAGACGCGAGGACTTGCTCCTGACGGACGATGAGCAGGAATGCGTGATCAAAATCCGTCGCGCGCTCGGAGGAATGCGTTCGGATCAGGCGATGGAGGAGGTAACGGATATGTTCCGCCGTACCCGTGATAACCGCGAATTCATCGAAATGGTCAAAAAAATGCGGTTGTAGCAAAAAAACACTTGCTTTTTTCTCATGATAGTGTTATAATAAGCAAGCGCTTTTTTGAAAGAGAAGCCAAATATCCCTGAATTTCGTTGTTTAGGGTAATCCATAAAGAGTCATTCATATATCGAGGAGGTGTATCATGAGAGAGGGAATTCATCCTGAGTACTATCAGGCAAAGGTAGTATGTAACTGCGGAAATGAGTTCGTTACCGGATCGACAAGGGAGGATATCCATGTCGAGGTATGCTCGAAGTGCCATCCGTTCTATACAGGACAGCAGAAGGCAGCACAGGCGCGCGGCGCTATCGAGAAGTTCAACCGCAGATACGGCTTGAAATAGGTATCTATATCGAAAACAAAGAAGGCCAATTTTGTTTTGGCCTTCTTTTTACGTTTTTTTGGGAGGTACATTATGGCGACATATTCGGGAATCGGCGGACAGGCCGTGATCGAGGGTGTCATGATGAAAAATAAGGCTCATTATGCTGTGGCCGTTCGAAAACCGGATGGTGGGATTGAGATACAAAAAAAAGTGAGCAAAAGTCTCCGTGACAGATATAATTTTTTTGATATACCGATCATTCGCGGCGTAGTTACCTTCGTCGAGTCGTTTACCATGGGCATGGGTGTTCTGAATTACTCTGCTTCTTTTTATGAGGAGGACGACGGGAAAAAGAAAAACCAAACTGCCGAGCAGAAAAAAAAGGCTGAAAAAAAAGAAAACATAGCTACGGTTCTGGTTATGATAGTTGCAATTATTTTTGCTATCGGGATATTTGTTATTGCGCCTTTTTTTGCTGCCGAAGCATTGAAGGGGTGGATTTCGTCTCCGGAGCTTCGAGGCTTGATAGAGGGTGTTATCCGTGTTATACTTTTTATAATATATGTAAAACTGATAACGATGGTTGAGGATATTAAGAGACTGTTCATGTATCACGGGGCAGAGCATAAATCAATAAACTGTGTGGAGAACGGGGAGGATCTGACTGTCGAAAATGTGATGAAGCAGTCAACTGAACACCGCAGGTGCGGGACATCGTTTTTGCTGTTTGTCATGGTCGTGTCAATTCTCTTTTTCATGTTTATCGTGGTTGGCGCGGTTTGGCTGCGTATGTTGCTCAGAATTCTGCTGATACCGGTAATTGCCGGATTGTCATACGAGCTGATCAGATTTCTCGGAAGTCATGAGGGAAAACTGGTTTATATTATCAGTCGCCCGGGAATGTGGCTGCAGCGTTTGACGACAGCCGAGCCTGACGAGAGCATGGTTGAGGTTGCCATAGCCTCGGTAAATGCGGTGTTTGACTGGCGGGAGTTTCAGGGTAAACCGCCGGAGATCAAACCGGATGATGGTCAGGATATCATTGTTGAAGGTGAGCCGGAGGATGAACGGAATTCCTCTGCTTCGGTCGGATTGGACGATGAACAGGAGGATGTTCCGGTTGAGGACTTTTGAGCAGGCATTGCGAGACGCAACTGAGGAATTGAAAACGGCAGGTGTGCCAGAACCGGATTTGAACGCGTGGCATCTGTTGGCATATTCGGTGGCACTCGGTAGGAAAAGTTCTGAATCTGAAGATACAGACGACTTGAAGCATGCAAAAAAACTCCATGATCTTTCTCCGGATCGTTCATGGTATATTTTGCATTCATCGGATGAAGTCGGTAATGATATAATCAGGAATTATGAGAGGGTTTTGTCATACAGGAAAAAGGGATGTCCCCTTGAGTATATCACTCACATCACGGAGTTTATGGGGCTGCCGTTTTATGTCGATCCGTCGGTGCTCATACCCAGACAGGATACAGAGTGTCTGGTGGAAGAGGCGATTCGCTCAATAGGCAGGAGAGAAGCAAAGGACTCTTCCCGACGAATGGGATTTGATGTGCTGGATCTGTGTACCGGTTCGGGCTGTATCGCGGTGAGTGTTTCGGTTTTGGGTAATTGCCGTTCCGTGACTGCTACGGATTTATCGGGTGAGGCATTGAGAGTTGCGCGGATAAATGCAGGTTTGAACAATGTGGACGTAAGCTTTTTTCAGGGGGATTTGTTTGACGCATTAAAAAAAGGGGAGCATGGTTACGAACGAATAATGGTTTCTGGACATGATAATGGGGAAACAGATATCCCGAGTGAGCTGCGGTTTGATTTGATCACATGCAATCCGCCGTATATAAGACATGATATAATTCCCGGTCTGATGCGTGAGGTACGGGAGTATGAGCCGGTTATGGCATTGGACGGCGGAACGGACGGATTGGAATTCTACAAACGGGTTTTGTCTGAGATAGATGTTTATTTGAGATCGGGCGGACGTTTGATATTTGAGATTGGTTTTGATCAGGGCAGGGCTGTCGGTGAATTGATGAGCGCGGCGGGACTCACGGATGTTATGATCAGACCGGATCTCGCGGGGAATGACAGAATTGCTGTCGGAGTGAAGCCGTGATGAAAAATGTACGGCATTCTTTGATGTACCGGGATGATTTCGGATTATAGCGCGGATATCGTGAATCATGAAAACAGGTATCTGACAGGAAAGGAAATAAAATGTTTGAACAGGTGGAGAGTATAGCTCTGCGTTATGATGAAATTCTAAAAGAATTAGCGGAGCCGGAAATAATAAATAATACAAAACTATACCAGCAGCGTATGCGTGAGCAGGCAGAGCTGGAACCTATTGTCATGAAATACAGGGAATATCGTGAGGCGCAGGACGGGATTAAAGACTCATTGGCAATGCTGGAGGAGGAGAGTGACGAGGAAATTCGCGAGATGGCCAAGGAGGAACTCGCAACACTCCGTGACCGTTTGGAAATAATAGAAAAGGACATGCGTATTCTGCTCCTGCCAAAAGATCCCAATGACGGGAAAAATGTCATAGTTGAAATACGCGCCGGCGCCGGCGGTGATGAGGCTGCGTTATTTGCTGCGGATTTATTCAGGATGTATGCACGGTATGCGGAACGTGATCATTGGCGTGTAGACACCATGAACTCCAATGAAAACGGACTGGGCGGGTTCAAAGAAATAGTATTCATGATAGATGGCGCGGGAGCATATTCGAAATTGAAATATGAGAGTGGGGTGCATCGTGTTCAGCGAATTCCCGTGACAGAATCCGGCGGACGTATACACACTTCTACGGCGACTGTTGCTATCATGCCTGAGGTTGAGGAGCTTGAAGTTGAAATAGATATGAACGACTGCCGGTTTGACGTGTTCAGGGCATCCGGAAACGGCGGTCAGTGCGTCAATACAACGGATTCCGCAGTGCGTCTGACACATATTCCCACGGGAATTGTGGTATCATGTCAGGATGAAAAATCACAGTTAAAAAACAAGGATAAGGCGCTCAAGGTTCTGCGTGCCCGTCTGTACGAGTTGGAACAGGAAAAAGCACACAGTGAGGAGGCTGAAAAGCGCCGTTCACAGATAGGCACCGGTGACAGGTCGGAGAAGATCAGAACCTACAATTTTCCGCAGGGAAGGGTAACGGATCACAGGATACATCTCACAACACACAGGCTGGATGCAGTTATGGACGGGGAATTGGACGAGATAATTGACAGTCTGATCGCGGCGGATCAGAGCGCAAAACTGTCTAAAATGGAATCGTGATCCACAGGATAATCTCAGAATAAAACAGATACTATAAAAGAGAAGGGAGGATGACAGCATGAATATTGAATTTCAATGTTGCGGTCTGGTACTGTTGGCGACTGTTTTTATAATGAACAGCATTACCGGTCGCAGACGTTTCATCCTCTATTCTTCAAAGCTATTTGTAGCTGCGTTGGCAGTGGCCATAATAACAACGTGTCTTGATATTGCGTCTATGGTAGCGTTGTATTATGTTGATGCTAATCCTGTTTGGGCAACAGAGCTGGTATGTAAAGTATATATTATCGGATTGGTTTTTGAGGCAACAGCCTGCCTGATATATGCAATGTACGACTGTTTTTCATATGAACGATACAGAAGATTTGCGTATATCTATTTAGCTATTGATATTCTGGCATCGGTTGTTATTTCGATATTGCCGATATCATTTAATGTAACGGATCCGTCTCACGCATTTACCGAGGGACCCAGCGTGCTGGCGACATACGGGTTTTGCTGTATTGTGTTGTCAACAACGGTATTTCTGTTGTTCAGATACAGAAAAAGAATGAACACACATCGCCACAGGGGAGTGTTTCTCTGGGTAGCGTGCTGGTTTGTTGCTGCCGGAATTCAGTTTTTTTACAACAGGCTTCTGCTGATTGGTTTTGCTACTGCAATCGGAATGACAATCCTGTTCGCGATTTTGGAAAACCCCGTAGCCGGGATTGACAGGGTTTCCGGAGTGTTCAGCCTTTCCATGCTGCACGAGTATATGAACCAGCAGTATAACAGAAAACGCAGATTCTCCATGATCAGTTTTTCGTTTGCCATGCAGTCCGGACTGTTTGAGGCGGAGGATGACCTGCGTTTATCATTAGTCAATTTTTTTGACAGTTTTGCCGGAGCCATAGTTTTCCGTAATACAAGGTCGGGGTTTGTGCTTGTGTTTGACCATGGTCAGTATGATATGCACGACATTGTAAAAAAATTCCGGAATATATTTGCAGAGAAGTGGGTGTACGGTGCTCGCAGGGAGAAGGCAAGGCTTTTATCTCCCACGATTCTTGTAATGGAAAACAGCGATGTCGCTCAAAGCGCAGCGCGTGTGTTTGCCCTATGCAATTATGCGTTCAATACAAGTGTTGATGAATCCGGTGCCATCATATATCTTGATGATCAGTTGGCAAAGGCAGCTCGGGAATTCAACAAACGAAAGAACGAATTGCTGTCAGCTATGCGGCAGGACAGGGTTGTTGTGTTCTATCAGCCGATATGGTCAATTGAAAAGAAAAAGTTTGTTTCAGCGGAGGCGCTGGTTCGTATACGCCGTGAAGACGGATCGATCATTCCGCCGGGCATGTTTATTCCTGTAGCTGAGGAAACGGGACACATCCTTGAGTTAGGAAGGATAGTATTTGAAAAAGTATGCAGGTTTATCAGCGTCCAGGAGCCGAAAAAACTGGGAATAGATTATATAGAGGTTAATCTCTCGGTAAAGCAATGTGAGCAGCGCGAACTGTCTGCTGTATATCGCGGGATAATTCAAAAGTATAAGGTCAATCCGGCATATATCAATCTCGAAATAACTGAATCCTCATCTATAGAAATACGCCAGAATGTCATCGATAATATGCATGATTTAATACGTTTCGTAATTGATTTTTCTCTTGATGATTTCGGAAACGGACAATCCAATCTCGACTATATCATTGACATGCCTGTCGCTATTGTGAAGTTTGACCGCAAGATGACACAAGCGTATTTTTCGAGTGAAAAAGCAAGACTTGTGATGCGTACAATAGTTAAAATGATACATGAGATGCATTTGAAGATTGTTGCTGAGGGTGTGGAGCACAAGCATGAACTGGAGGAGCTGGAAAGGATTGGAGTGGAGTACATTCAGGGATTCTTTTTCTCAAAACCATTGCCGGAACCGGAGTTTTTATCGTTTGTACATAAGTATAATTTTACTGAACGATTCAAAATAACAGAGGAAAATTAACAACAGAAAACATTTTTGAAGTATTATAAAAAAAGAGGATAATTAACGGCAGAATAATCACTGTATTATTATCCGGAACGGAGGGAATAATGACTGTTACATGTTTGGATCTGGAGGGAGTGTTGGTACCGGAAATCTGGATTGCTTTTTCAGAAGCGACGGGAATACCTGAGTTGATGAGAACAACAAGGGATGAGCCTGATTATGACAAGCTGATGAAATTCCGGATCAATATCCTGAAGGAACACGGGCTGGGATTGCAACAGATACAGGAGACTATTTCAACGATCGATCCATTGCCGGGGGCACGTGAATTTCTGGATGCGTTGCGCACGAAGTGCCAGGTTATTATTTTGAGTGATACATTTACGCAGTTTGCGGGACCGTTGATGAAGAAATTAGGATATCCGACTATTTTCTGTAATACGCTCGAGGTTGCTGATGACGGAACAATCACCGGGTATAAAATGCGTGTTGAGAAATCCAAGTACGCGACAGTTCGCGCTCTGCAGTCAATCGGGTTTGATACCATCGCAAGCGGAGACAGCTTTAATGATCTCGGGATGATTGAGGCCAGTAAAGCCGGATTTCTGTTCCGGTCGACGGAGGCTATCAGAGAGGCTCATCCTGAACTGCCGGCGTTCGAGTCATATGATGATCTGCTCGCGGCCATCCTGAAGGAGATATAGACCGGTTTTATTTTGGTTGTATTTCGGTAAAAAAGTGCTTGCCAAAAGCGAGAAAGAGTGTTAGAATATCATTAGGTAACAGTTGTCGGCCATGGATGGCCATGTCTTTTTATCAAAGGAGTGATGAATATGGCACAGGGAATCGATGTAAACAGTCTCAATGTCAATAATCCGTATGCGACGTTGTTCGGAGGGACCTCCTCAAATAGCAGTTCCTCCTCTATGGGATGGATGTCCGGAATTTCCGATCTCAAGATGATTCAGAGTGGCGTTTATAAAAAAGCCATGCGGAGCGTTTATGAAAAGGAAGGCAAGGACGCTTTCTCAGAGGCGGTGTCAAATACGATCAGCGGTTCCGGAAAATCAGACAGCGAGAAGAGTTTGTCGAATCTAAAGAGCAATGCGACAAATCTCTACAACTCATCAAAGGAGTTACGCGGTCTGAATATTGACAGTGCGTCGGATGATGAGATTGCGAAAAAGGTTGAAAGCTTTGTCAAGAGTTACAATTCAACACTGAACAACACCAAGGATATGGATTCATACAGCATAGTACAGACTCAACTCTGGGCAGTTGAGAAACTGCAGTCTTCTGAGAGTATGCTGAACAAGGCGGGTATCAGGATTAATAACGACAATACTCTGTCGCTCGATAAGGATGCATTGAAGAGCGCGGATAAGTCGACCTTGAAAACGCTATTCAGTGGTTCGGGATCCATAGCGGACAACATTAATCAGAAGGCTTCTGCGTTGATCAATCAGGCAGCAAATCAGATTGCTACCAACACAGGGAGAAATCTGTACAGTGCGAGTGGTTCATTCCAATCACTGTTCTGAGTATCATATTTTAGGGAATTATTATACTGCGAGGGCACGCCCGGGCGTGCCCTTCAGTTATTATCAGTGTTTTATCTGCGATGTGTATGACTGATAGTATATTGATTTTTCTCACGGAACATAATGGGGGTGGACATATGCGACGTATATTTGTGCCGCCGGAGGCGGTGAGCGGAAACAGCATTTCAGTCTGCGGTGATGATGTGAAGCATATGAGAGATGTCCTGAGGATGAAGTCCGGTGACAAAGTGACGGCAACATGCGGCAGGGGAATGAACTATGATTGTGTCATAGGAGAGATTTCCGAGGACATGATCACTTTGAATGTAGTAGCTGAAACTCCGGACACATCTGAACTGCCGGTGAGTCTCATACTTTTTCAGGCACTCCCTAAATCAGATAAAATGGATGTGATCATACAAAAGGCAGTTGAGCTCGGCGCCTCGGAGATTGTACCTATGCGATCTGCGCGCTCGGTTATGCGATTGGATGAAGCAAAAGCGGCAAAAAAAGTTGTGCGGTGGAGACGCATCTCTGAGGAGGCAGCAAAACAGAGTGGTCGTGGGATCATTCCGGATGTGACGGATGTAGTTGATTTTGATGAGGCCGTAGCGATTGCAAAACGGTGCGACAGAATACTCATTCCATATGAATTGTGTGAAAAAGCAGTTTCTATGGAAGAATTGCATGAGACAATTTCCGAAATCATGCAGGCCGGATCCATAGGAGTGTTTATCGGATCAGAGGGTGGATTCGAACGGCATGAGGTTGATCGGGTCTGTGAGGCGGGGGGCAGGATGATCTCACTCGGACATCGTATCCTGCGGACGGAAACGGCGGGACCGGCGGTGCTGTCAGTTCTGATGATGCTGATTGAGGATAAGATGAACAGAATCGCGGTTTATTAATTAATCCGAATCGGGATTAACAGATTGTAAGCATGAATAATAAAACCTGAATTTGGAGCAGACTGAAATGATTTGTTATTTGGATAACGCAGCAACAACAAGGGCTCTCCCTGAGGTTGCGGAGTTGGTTTCGAAGGTTATGACGGAGGATTACGGAAATCCGTCATCACTTCACAGCATCGGATTTTCTGCTGAAAAATGTGTGCGCGAGGCTGCCACGAGGATAGCCAAAACTCTCAAGACAGAGGAAAAAAACATTGTTTTTACATCGGGCGGAACCGAGAGCAATAATACGGCATTGATCGGTACAGCGCTCGCAAATATACGAAACGGGAAGCATATTATTACGACCGTATTCGAGCATCCATCTGTCTCGGAGCCTCTGATTTATCTTGAAAAACAGGGATTCGAGATTACTTTTTTACCGGTCGGTCATGATGGGCGGATATCGGAAGATGAATTGAAAAGTGCATTGCGTGATGATACGATTATAGTATCGATCATGATGGTTAATAATGAAATAGGCGTTGTCCAGGATATAGAAAAACTGGCACGTACAGTGAAATATCACAACCGGGGTATCATATTTCACAGTGACGTGGTGCAGGCATATGGCAAATTACCTCTCAGACCCAAAAAGTGGGGCATTGACCTGATGAGCGTGAGCGGACATAAATTTCACGGACCAAAGGGAACCGGTTTTCTGTATATGGCAGACGGCCTGAAAACACACCCATATATTCATGGTGGAGGACAGCAAAAAAACAGGCGTTCCGGAACGGAGAATGTCCCCGGTATTTCAGGTCTCGGTTTAGCGGCGGAGATAGCGGATAGGGAAATGAAAGACAGCTATGAAAGGGTGTCGGAACTATCGGATTTTTTTATTACTGAACTGAGAAAAACAGATGGAATTGTAGTTCACGGCAGACCCGGTGTTTTCTCTGATGATGGAACATGTATGGAAACTGGCCGGAATAAAACAGACATTCCGGAATGCTGTGGATATTATTCTCCGTACATAATCAGTGCAGGGGTAGAAGGTGTTAAATCCGAGGTGTTATTGCATGCGCTTGAGGGAAAAGGCATATTTGTATCCTCAGGGTCAGCGTGTTCATCCAATCATCCCGGAATCAGCGGAACTCTGACAGCAATCGGAGTAGACAAAACCTATCTTGACTCAACGATCCGATTCAGCCTCTCCCGCTACACAACCCGCGAAGAGCTTGACTACACCCTTACGGTTCTGAACGACCTGCTCCCTACCCTACGCAAGTTTACCAAAAGATAAGGAAAACAAAATGGCAAATACATACTTAGTCAAATATGCTGAAATAGGAATAAAAGGAAAGAATAGGTATAAATTCGAGGACGCTCTCGTTCACCGTGTGATAGAGCGTGTTTCCCGTGTTGAAGGCAAATTCCGCGTGCAGAAAGAGCAGGGCCGTATCCATGTCGAGGCACTCACCGCTCACGATGAGGAGGAGGTTCTCACGGCACTGTCTCATGTGTTCGGTGTATCACAGATTTGCCCGGTAACAGAGATTCCGGACAGAGATTTCACACATATTTGTGAAGGGCTTGTTCAGCATATACGCGAACGGATCGGAGATAAAGAATTCACCTTCAAGGTGTTTGCAAAAAGGAGTGATAAGTCCTATCCACTTGACAGTCCGGAAATATGTGTAAGGGCAGGCGATTACATCAGGGAAAACCTTCCGCAGTCGAGGGTGGATGTTCATACTCCGGAGTATAGGATTTATATCGAGATACGTCGTTCTGCCTATGTGTATATAACAGGATATCCCGGCGCGGGCGGGATGCCGGTGGGCACGGCAGGCAAGGCGATGCTGTTGTTGTCCGGAGGCATTGATTCTCCTGTGGCCGGTTATCGCATAGCAAAACGCGGAGTTCAGATAGAGGCTGTCTATTTTCATGCGCCACCGTATACCAGCGAGCGGGCGAAACAGAAGGTCGTGGATTTGGCGAGAATTATAAGCGAATATACGGGACCGATATTACTCCATGTAATTAACTTCACGGATATCCAGATGGCAATATATGAGAACTGTCCGCATGATGAATTAACAATAATCATGCGTCGATACATGATGCAGATTGCACAGAAAATAGGAGTGGAGAACAATTGCCTGGCGCTTGTTACCGGGGAGAGCATCGCGCAGGTTGCGAGTCAGACGATGCAGAGTTTAGCTGCTACCGATGCCGTGTGTAATATGCCGGTGTTCAGACCTCTGATTGCCATGGATAAACAGGAAATTATAGAGGAATCACAGAAAATCGGGGCATACGAGACGTCGATCCTGCCATATGAGGACTGTTGCACGATTTTCGTAGCCAAGCATCCTGTCACTAAACCGAAAATCCCACAGATTGAGGAATCGGAAAAAGCATTGACGGAGTTGATGCCACCTCTGATAGAGAATGCACTTGCTTCAGATGAGAGAATATGGGTCAAACCTGAATGATGGTTTGCACTTGGTTTTTTACAAAAAAAGTACCGCACGCAAAACGCACGGTACTAAAATTGACATCAGGTCAGATCAATCCACGATGAACGGATTCAGATGCTCAAGTATCTCGTCGAGGTTGTCCTCCTCGCTGTGAATGTTCAGTTCGATCGGCTTTGACAGATCCAGACTGAATATTCCCATGATGGATTTTGCGTCAATAACATAACGTCCTGACACTAAATCAAATTCGGCATTGTATTTTGCTACCTCATTGACGAAATCCTTTACCTTGTCAATGGAATTGAGAGAAACGTTAACTGTTTTCATGGTTATACCTCCTTACATTATATTCATTCTCTTTCTTTTTTGATAGTATGATAGTATGATAGTAAAAACTACGGGGAATGTCAAGGGGTAATTGAAAAAAAACAAAAAAATTACACATATGGAGTTGATATGAAGGTTGCTCTGATGACATTGGGCTGCAAAGTCAATTATTATGAGTCTGAAAAAGTCATGAAGGCGTTTGCGGCAAGAGGCTGTGATATAGTTGAATTCACAGAGAGTGCCGATATATATCTGATCAACACATGTACTGTGACAAATATTGCCGATAGGAAATCCAGACAGATGATACATCGAGCGGCGAAGATGGCCCCTGATGCTGTGATTGTTGCTGTCGGGTGTTATGTCGAGAGTGCGGGGGAGTCGGTCAGAAACGATCCTGATATTGATATTGCTTTTTCCAATCGGGATAAATCAGATCTTGCAGAAAAAGTATTGGATTTTTGGATGGAACGAAATAAATCACGATCGGAGAGCATGACGGGCGGTGCCGTAAAATCAGGCACCGATATGCACAAAAAACGCACACGCGCTTTTATCAAGGTACAGGATGGTTGTAATCAATTCTGTTCCTACTGTCTGATTCCGTTCGTCAGGGGGAGGGGAGAACTGAATTCCACGCCTGCAGATGAGGTTGTGCGGGAAATTTCCGAGCGGGTTGAAAACGGATGCTCAGAAGTGGTTCTGACGGGGATTCATCTGTCATCGTATGGTGTAACCGGAAAAAGCGCTGACGGATTTGTGAAGGAAGGCGGTGCTAAGCTTGTTGATTTGATACGACAGGTTCAGGGCATTTCCGGATTGAGGAGAATCAGGCTCGGTTCATTGGAACCGAGAATTATTACTGAGGAATGGGTAGGAGCTGTGAGTGATTGTGATAAGCTGTGTCCCCATTTCCATTTGTCTCTGCAGAGCGGATGTGATGCGGTTTTATCAAGGATGAACAGGCATTATACTACTTCGGATTATAAAAAATCGGTAAATATATTGAGAAAGTATTATGATGAGCCGGCTGTAACAACGGATGTGATCGTGGGATTTCCCGGTGAGACGGATGAAGAATTCCGGCGGACTGTTGATTTTTTAGATGATATCGGGTTTGCAGATCTTCACATTTTTCAATACTCAATGCGAAACGGAACGCGCGCGGCAGCAATGTCCGACCAGGTGTCACCCTCAGAGAAAAAGAAACGCAGTGAGGAGCTGATCGGTATGATGGATACGTGGCATGCCCGTTTCAGGGAGCGTTCCATGAAGATTCCGTCAGAGATTCTTTTTGAAGAATACATAAAAGAGGGAGATGATGAACTGCTCGCAGGATATGATGAAAGGTATCAGCGTTTCGGCGTTAATCGGGCGATTGCGGAGGAACGCGGATGGCGTCCGGGAATGGTCGCGGGAGTGGATCGTAATCTTTTTTTAAATTTATAGTTGCGAAAATCAAAAATATCGTATAGAATAGTAGTGTCTTATCAATAAAAATTTTTTAAACATTTTTTCGGGAATGAGGTAAAGCCATGAACGAGATAAACCATACACAGTATTTTAACGTGGATTATGATGCGGATTATGATGTTCGCGATATTATAGCGGCGGTATATATTGCCCTGACGGAGAAGGGCTATAACCCCGTTAATCAGATCGTTGGATATCTCATGAGCGGAGATCCGACATATATTACCAGCCATAAAGGCGCCCGCAGTTTGATCATGCGCGCCGAACGGGATGAGATTATCGAGGTATTCCTCGAGGATTATATCAAATTCAATTTAGAGAACAAGAAGGGCTGAATCATGCGCGTTATGGGGCTGGATTACGGCCGGACGACTGTGGGTGTAGCGATCAGTGATTCTATGGGGATTACAGCGCAACCTGTTGAAACGATTCACCGGAAGGGTGAAAACAAACGGCGACAGACATACGCGAGAATCCGTGAGCTGGTCGGCGAGTACAGAGTAGAGAGAATCGTAGTCGGTTTACCTCTTCATATGAACGGAGAGGCCGGTGAGCGCGCCGAAAAGTCACGTGAGTTCGCGCATGAACTGGAACAGAAGGTAAATCTGCCGGTTGAGATGTGGGACGAGAGATTGACTACGAGGGCTGCAACGGATGTTTTGACTCAGGGCGGTGTTTCAGCCTCCCGGCAAAAGGACTATGTTGACAAGATTGCTGCATCGTTGATTTTGCAGGGATATCTTGAGCAGGGGGCGAATAAAAATGCAGGACGGACAGATAACTCTTACTGACGAGGACGGTCAGGAGTTTAGTTTTTATATTCTTGAGGAGACAGAGCTCGGCGGAGAAACATATCTTCTCGTTACCGATGCTTCGGATGACGATGAGGAGGCTGAGGCTCTGATTCTGCGTGAAGTAGTTGATGATGATGACGGTGATGGTTGTTACGAAACGGTTGATGATGACAACACGCTGCAGGCGCTTTCCGAGTTGTTTGAGAGCCTGTTAGAGGACGTTGACATCACTATGGAGTGACTTTTTTATATGAAATAAATGAATATATACACGTGCGAAGTGTATGAAATATAATATAAAAAGAAAAAGAAATCGAGGTGAAAATGTAAGTTGAAGAAAAAACAGAATCTGGATAACGAGACGATACGGATCGTTCCACTCGGAGGTCTTGAACAGATCGGGATGAATATTACGGCCTTTGAGACGGAGAGCAGTATCATCATCGTGGACTGCGGACTGGCGTTCCCCGAGGATGATATGCTGGGCGTAGATCTCGTTATTCCGGACATCACGTACCTGGAGGATCGTCGTGACAAGGTAAAAGGGTTTGTTATTACCCATGGCCATGAGGATCATATCGGGTCGCTTCCTTATGTGCTTCAGATGATGAATGCTCCGATTTATGCCACAAGGCTGACGATGGCGATAATCGAGAACAAGCTGAAGGAGCATAATCTCATCGGGAATGTCAAACGCAAGGTGGTTACCTATGGTCAGTACATTAATCTCGGAGATTTCCGGATTGAGTTTATTTGCACCAACCACAGCATTGCCGATTCGGCGGCGCTTGCAATCTATACCCCTGCAGGAGTTATAGTTCATACCGGTGATTTTAAAGTTGATTACACACCGGTATACGGTGACACTATTGATCTTGCCAGGTTCGGTGAACTCGGGAAAAAGGGTGTGCTTGCACTGATGTGTGATTCGACAAATGTTCTGAAACCGGGATTTACGGAGTCGGAAAAAACGGTCGGAAAAACATTTGATACTATATTTGAGGACAATGAAAAGAGCCGTATCATAGTGGCTACGTTTGCGTCCAATGTGGATCGCGTACAGCAGATAATCAATTCCGCGAAACGCCAGAACCGCAAGGTGGTTATTGAAGGACGCTCAATGGTGAATATCGTTAACACAGCCATTGAATTGGGCTATATCAAGGTGCCTGAGGGAATGATGATCTCATTGGAGGAAATGAGCAACTATCCTGATGAGAAATTAGTTCTGATTACTACCGGCAGTCAGGGTGAATCCATGGCGGCACTTTCACGCATAGCGTCCAGCATACATAAAAAGGTTACGATAAAGCCCGGGGATGTTGTTATATTCAGTTCCAGACCTATACCCGGAAACGAGAAATCAGTATCAAAGGTGATGAATGAGCTTTCCATGAAGGGAGCGAAGGTTATAATTCAGGATACACATGTATCAGGGCATGCGTGCGAGGAGGAGATCAAACTGATCTATTCTCTCGTCAGACCGAAGTACTCAATTCCTGTTCACGGTGAATACCGGCATCTGATCGGACAGCGTGAGGTTGCCATCAAAATGGGCGTGAAAAAAGAGAATGTTGTCATCCTGCGCTCCGGTGATGTTTTGGAGATCGGTGAGGAGTCTGCCAAGGTAGTGGATCATGTTCAGTCTGCCGGTATCATGGTCGACGGACTGGGAGTGGGCGATGTTGGGAATATCGTTCTTCGCGACCGCCAGCATCTGTCCGAAAACGGATTGATGGTTGTAGTCCTCACATTCGAACGCGGATCAAATATGGTTTTAGCGGGACCGGATATAGTATCAAGAGGATTTGTCTATGTGCGCGAGGCTGAAAACCTGATGGAGGAGTGCAGGGAGGTCGTGAACATCTCGTTAGACAGGATGATTGACCGCGGTGTTACTGACTGGGGCAAGATCAAAACAGAAATTAAGGATGCTCTCGCAGACTTTTTATGGAAAAAGATGAAGAGAAATCCGATGATACTGCCGATAATAACGGAGGTTTGAGCGATAAGGCATGAAAGAACGCATAGATATATTTTTGGAACAATTCCGTGAACAGCTTCCGGAATATTTGTCTGAGATTTCACGGCACGCAAAGGCAAACAATGTTCCTATAATCGGACGACAGACCGGTGATCTGCTTCGATATATATTGAGAACAAGACTGCCGGAAAAAGTGTTGGAGATCGGAACGGCGGTTGGATTTTCCGCGCTTTTTATGAAGGAGTGTGTACCATCTGCGCAGATAATAACTGTTGAAAAAATAGAGGCGAGATATACTCAGGCTGAAAACTATTTTAAAAAATATGACAAGGATGACAGGATTCGCCTGATCAGGGAGGATGCAGCGGACGCAATAGATGAATTGAAGTCGGCAGGTGAGCGGTTTCAGGTTATCTTTTTAGATGCGGCGAAGGGACAGTATGTATCTTTTTTGCCTAATTTAGTTGAAATGCTCGATTTCGGCGGAGTGTTGGTTGCCGATAATGTGTTTCACGGAGGCACTGTCAAGAATTCACGTTATGCAGTCACTCAGCGAGATCGGACAATTCATGAGAGACTGAGGGGGTATCTGCGCGCCATCAATGAGCATGAACAGTTGGAAAGTATGATTTTGCCTGTAGATGACGGTGTGGCTGTTTCCAAGAAGATTAAACAGTAAATTGTAATGGTAATGAAAAGAACGATTTCGTGTAATATAAAATGGTATTTTCGGAAGCTGAATTAAACAGATTCGTGTTTTGAAATACTCGGAAGGGATGACTGAGAATTATGAGGGAAAAGCCCGAACTCCTGGCGCCTTCGGGCAGTTTGGAGGTGTTGAAAACTGCATTCCGGTATGGAGCTGATGCCGTATATATCGGAGGAGAGCAATACGGACTTCGAGCCAAAGCAAAGAACTTTTCCGATGAGGATATGCGGGAGGGAATCCGGTATGCTCATGAGACGGGAAAAAAGGTTTACGTGACGGCCAACATCACTGCGCATGATCGGGATTTGTCCGGAGTGCGCGAATATTTTTCACTGTTGTCGGATATCCGTCCGGATGCGTTGATTATTTCGGATCCGGGCGTTTTTATGATTGCGCGTGAAATATGTCCGGATATTGATATCCATGTCAGTACGCAGGCAAACAGTGTAAATTCCCTGACATGCCGGTTTTGGAAAGAGCAGGGCGCAAAACGGGTGGTAACAGCCAGGGAACTTTCTCTGAATGAAATAAAAGACATTTGTGATAATACACTTGGATTGGAAATAGAGACATTTATTCACGGAGCAATGTGCATATCGCATTCCGGGAGATGTTTGCTCAGTCATTATTTCACCGGACGTGATGCTAATTTAGGTGCATGTACTCATCCGTGCCGTTGGCGTTATCATATAACTGAGGAGACCAGACCGGGTGAATATCTGCCTGTTGAGGAAAATGATCGCGGAACTTTTATTTTTAATTCCAAGGATCTGTGTATGATAGAGCACATTCCTGAGTTGATTCGTGCCGGAATCGATAGCTTTAAAATAGAGGGCAGGATGAAGACCGCACTGTATGTTGCCAGTGTTGTGAGAGCATATCGTCTTGCTATAGATGCATTTGCAGAGGACGGAGAGGATGTATGGCGTTCTCATCTCGATTACTATTTGGATGAAGTGAAAAAATGTACTTACAGGCAGTTCACAACGGGATTCTTTTTCGGTATGACGGACCATGATTCTCAGATTTATGATGCAAATACATACGAAAAGGGTGCGGTATATCTCGGACAGGCTGAAAGAATAGATGACGAGGGCTTTGTTTGGCTGACTCAGAAGAATAAGTTTTCAGTTGGAGACACGGTCACGTGGATGCAGGTATCCGGAGAGAATACCGAGATGGTTGTTGACCAGATGATAGATGAAAACGGAGAACGGATTGAATCATGTCCGCATCCGGGACAGATGTTTGGAATAAAATGTGATGCGGATATACCTGTCGGAACAATTCTCAGAAAAAGTGTGGATCAATCATGAAACGAGAAAAAATCTGCTCTTTATTGAAAAAAGGATACGATGTTGTTGTATTGGAGGAGACCGATTCTACAAACGAGGAGATCAAACGCCGTGTCCGGGCGGGCATACATCATGACATCGTGGTGGTCAGTGACAGCCAGAATGCAGGCAAGGGCAGGAACGGCAGATGCTTTTTCTCGCCGAAGGGAACCGGCATATATCTATCGGTTCTGTTTGATGTGAGAAATGAGAGAGTAGTTGATTCTGTCATGCTGACAACACAGGCGGCGGTTGCGGTGGCTCATGCCGTGTCGCAGGTGTGTCACAGGGAAACGCAGATCAAGTGGGTCAATGATGTTTATTTAGAGGATAAAAAGATCTGCGGAATCCTTGCAGAGGCAGTTACGGACGTGAATTCAGGAAGGATCAGTCATGTGATTGTCGGAATCGGGATAAATGTTTATGAACCGGATAGGTTGCCTGATGATCTGAGCGGTGTATTCGGATGTATTTTTTCCGCAGATGAGCGCATACCCGGATTGCGTGACAGGCTGGCGGCAACAGTGGTCAATGAGTTAACAGATTACTATGAGGCGATGCCGGACAGGCATTTTTTAGTCGAATATCGAAATCGGTCAAATGTGATCGGGAGGAGCATCATGTATGGTGCGCCGGGGGCCGACACATTTCCCGGAGAGGATTGGAAGTCCGGAACTGCAGTAGACATTGACGACGACGGAGGATTGGTGGTTGAACGGCCGGATGGTACTGTCGTTGTTTTGAGAACGGGTGAGATTTCTATCCGTTTGAATGGGACTCCAGCCTAAATATTACAAAAATATTAAAAAAATATTAAAAAAATTTGAAATAGGTATAGACAAATAGTTGATAATGGTGTATAATGACGACTGGTGTAGATTATAACACTAATCGAATACAAATCGAGTTATTATTCGGATTTAGATTGTTTTGGTTTAGAAAGGAAAATGATTAAAATGACTACCAATCGAAAAAAAGTAATGAGCATTGCGTTAGCCGCCATGCTTGGATTAAGCAGTTTTTATGGCGTGAAGGCTTCATCAGCCGCAACTGATAAGGAAGTTTCACAAACGGTTTATGAGAATCAGGTTTTCGGGATTGCCGATGCAGCTAGTGGATCTGCCGCAAGCGGATCGGCTGTTACCGGTCCCTCGGTTGTTGCTCCTGTTACTACTCCTGTTCCTACGGCTCCTGTTGCAACTCCTGTTCCTACGGCACCGGCTTCGACCACTGTTCCTGCTGACCCCGGTCCGGGAGGAGATGCCGTGACGGGCGCATCCGCATTTGGATTGGATACTACACATGTTTGCCGCATGGCAGGAAAATCACTTACGCTGACTCTCGGGAATATCCCGAAAGACAGGGGAATTCCGACAGTTACGTTCTCATCTGATAATCCGGAGGTTGCCGCTGTGGCGGGAGGAAGCATTTCTACTGATTATTCGAGCGCAACTGCCAATATAAATCTGCTGAAGGCCGGAACGACAGTTATCCATGCTACTGTTTTCGGTCAGGAGTTTACCTGTGAGATTAAGGTTGTCGCTGCAATGAGTGAGGCGGATTTCGGCTGGTATCATTCAGAAAACTTCATTTCTTTTTGCAAGCGAATGGTAAAGAAAAAGAAATGGGTATGGGCATTTCAGGGAGAGTGGGGAACCCCGGAAAAATACGGTTCTACCTATCGCGGAATTAAAATCGGCATGTCTCGTGCGGATGTTGAGAATGTTTACGGAGAATTGAAACTGAAGACCTGCAAAAGAGAGAAGGATAAATTCCTTTATGAAAAGGGCTTTAATACAAGTACCAAAAAACTGAAGGTCAAGTATTATGCTGATTTGAAGTATGGCAGTAAATATGTGATTCGCGTTTATTTTACGTCTGCTGAAAAACTGTTCGGATTCAATATGGTAATGAACTATTCCTATATTAACAAAAAAGTGTCCAAGAGTTCATTTAAAAAATCATTGGGGAAACAGTACAGTGTCATTTATTGATGCAAATACTGTTTAAATTACATCGAATTGAATAAAAATAATTGTTGACAAGTTATGGTTTTAATGGTAATATATCATTTGATGTGCAGGAGTGGCGGAATTGGCAGACGCGCAGGCTTCAGGTGCCTGTGGTGGCAACATCGTGTGGGTTCAAGTCCCATCTCCTGCATGCTACGGACAGCACGGCTTATGTCGTGCTTTTCGTGTTATAAAGGACATGTAGCCGGTCGGATTCACTGAATGGTGTACGCTTTCCGCCATCGTTTACGTGAATCACGAAAGGAGTTAAGATGCGCATATCTGTAGGAATGTTGTTGTTTGCTCTGTTTGATTCGGGTGTGGCTTTTTTCCTGGTCTATTATGTGGCCAAGGCAAAATTCGGCGGCGATAATAAATCCATTGCGAGAATTCTCGGCGCAGTGTTGGGCACTGTTACCTTTATTGTTTATTTTGCGGTAATCGTATGGTTCAACACCTATACCATCACTGCCTCGGATGCCGTCAAGCAGGTTGTATATTGGGCGCCGCCAGTTCTGTCGGTATTGATGCTTGTATTGATACAACTATCAAAACCGCCGAAAAAGCAGATTACCGATGAGGAAGATTCTGATGACAATGCCGAAAATGATGATGAATCGGCAGATGAGGAGGAAAACCTGTAATAGCCCTGATGGTCAACGTTTCCCAAATAATAGTCGAAATTACTATTTTAATGTTGCATGAGGCCATGTTTTATGGTAAAATATAACATTGTGGCGGGTTTGCCACACACAAAGATCCAAAAAAGTACGGAGCGGAGGAAGGAACAAAATGAACAACGCAAAAAAAATCATCAAGGAGCAGGGGCTGCAGAAGCCTGACAAAAAGGAGGTCAAAGCAAAACAAAAATCCAGAAAAAATCTGATTTTGATTATTATCGGCGCCATAGTTATTCTCGGCGGTGTGTTTGTGGTATGCTACACCCAGTTGCGTCCGAGACCTGTACTGGTAGTTGACGGACCGGGAGCTGACGGCGATAATTCAAATATTACTTTAAATTATACCGATACAATGTACGATATTTTCCAGATGGAATCCATGTACAATCAATACGGAGTGGATTGGGATCAGGATTCCGGAACGGGCAGCACGATGGCTGACTCTGCCAAGAATCAGGTAATGGATGATCTGAAGCAGAGGATCGTTCTTTACATGCAGGCTCAGAAGGAGGGAACTACTTTGGATGAGACCGAAACCGGAGAGGTCGATACAGCTGTTCAGGAAGCGATGAACAATATCAACGAGAACAGTAACGGCGCCAAAGGGCTCAGTGAATCGTATGTGAGAACATCAATAGAACAGCAGAAACTGGCTGACAAACATAAACAGAAGATAATCGATGGATTTACTGTTGATGAGGATGCTATCAGGGCTGAGATCAGTAAAGAGGATTTCCGCCAGTACACACTTCAGTATTATTTGGTTTCTAAAAAGGGAGAGGCACCGGATGATGGTTCTGAAGCACCGGACAAGGATGCGGATACTCTCGCAAAGGATAAGGCCAATTTAGAAGAACTTCAGAAAAAAGCGAAGAAGGCAGATGATTTCTCGACGTTGATCAATGATTCTGACGGTGACAGCAAGGATGACGAGACCGGCATACTGTTCGGATCCAAAAACCTGATCGAAACCGATGAGGATTTCGGCGATGAGGCGTTCAGGAAAAAGATCAAGTCCATGAATAACGGGGATGTGTCCGATGTTATGGAGACGGACGATGCATATTACGTATTCAAAATGGTAAATAATGATGATCCGGCTGCATTCGAAAGTGAAGTCAGCAGTAAGCTCGAATCCGAGAAAAATACGGATTTTAATAATTATTACAATGATACATTGTTGAAGATGTACAATATTCAGGTAACGAGTTACTGGAAGAACAGAGTACAGTTCGGGGCTATCACCACGAAATAGATTCATTGTTCAGGTAGGACGGATTCGGGAAAAAATTCAGGAGGGTGAGTATGGCGGTTAGAAGAGTCTATGTAGAGAAAAAGCCGGAGTATGCTGTCCGGGCGAGAGAACTGCGCACTGAGTTGAGGGATTATTTGGATCTTGCCGGAATCACCAGTGTCCGAGTGCTGGTGAGATACGATGTCGAGAACATCAGTGATGAGACTTATCGACGCGCATTGGTTACGGTTTTTTCTGAGCCGCCTGTTGATATACTGTATGAGAATGATTTTGACCACGAAGAATCCGACAAGGTGTTTTCCGTAGAGTATTTGCCGGGACAGTTTGATCAGAGAGCGGATTCGGCTGAACAGTGTGTACGCTTGCTGAATGAAACAGAGGAGCCTGTGATCAGATCGGCGACAACCTATGTTTTATCCGGAGATATAAGTGATTCCGATATTGAGCGGATTCGGAGCTACTGCATCAATCCCGTGGATTCACGGGCCACTGATGAATCAGTGCCGGATACATTGGTTGTCAATTATCCGGAGCCGGAGGATGTCAGGATTTATGACGGCTTTACCGATATGGATGATAATGCTCTGCGTGAATTGTATGATTCATTAGGGCTGGCTATGACGTTCGCTGATTTCAAACATATTCAGAATTATTTCAGCGGGAAATGGGACGGAGCCGAAACAAAGAGAGATCCATCCGTGACGGAGATACGTGTGTTGGACACATATTGGTCAGATCACTGCCGTCACACGACCTTTTTGACGGAACTGACAAATGTCCGGTTTGAGGATGGCGATTATAAAGAACCGATTGAGAAATCATATAATAGATACAAAGCTGCCCATGACAAAATGTATGAGGGGCGGGATGACAAATATGTATCTCTGATGGACATTGCATTAATGGCAATGAAGGAACTCCGTAAACAAGGGAAACTCGAGGATATGGAGGTGTCCGATGAGATCAATGCATGTTCCATTGTGGTACCTGTTGACGTTAATTACGGCAATGGACCTGAGAAAGAGGAATGGCTGGTCTTTTTCAAAAATGAAACGCATAACCACCCGACAGAGATAGAGCCGTTCGGTGGCGCTGCCACATGTCTCGGAGGCGCGATCCGTGATCCGTTATCCGGACGCGGTTATGTATATCAGGCAATGCGCGTGACAGGGGCTGCCGATCCGACAAAATCTCTTTCCCAGACTATGGAGGGAAAACTACCGCAACGCAAAATTGTTACGGGAGCAGCTTCGGGGTACAGCTCATACGGAAACCAGATAGGACTTGCAACCGGTTTGGTTGATGAGATATATCATCCCAATTATGTGGCAAAACGGTTAGAGATAGGGGCAGTAATGGGTGCGGCACCGAGACGTAACGTAATCAGGGAGAATTCCGATCCGGGTGATATAATAATTCTGCTCGGAGGACGTACAGGACGAGACGGCTGCGGAGGGGCAACAGGATCATCAAAAGCGCATACTACCGCGTCTATTGATACGTGCGGAGCAGAAGTTCAGAAAGGGAATCCGCCGACTGAACGCAAAATACAGAGACTGTTCCGTCGCGGAGAAGTCGCACATATTATCAAGAAGTGCAACGATTTCGGCGCGGGCGGAGTTTCTGTTGCTATCGGGGAATTAGCGCCCGGTCTGACCGTTGATTTGGATAAGGTTCCTAAAAAGTATGCCGGTCTCGACGGAACAGAGCTGGCAATTTCCGAATCTCAGGAGAGAATGGCAATTGTTGTCGATCCGGATGATGTTTCGCGTATGCTTGAATTTGCGGCAGAGGAGAATTTAGAGGCTGTTTGTGTAGCCACGGTAACAGAGGAACCCCGATTGGTTCTGAAATGGAGAGGTCGGGAAATCGTTAATATCAGCCGTGCTTTTTTAGATACGAACGGAGCACACCAGGAAACAGAGGTTTTGGTTGAGAGCCCGAGCAGTCGGGACAATTATCTGATCTCTTCGGAGAATATAGTTTCATTCAAAGATGCTTTATTAGGACGATTGTCGGATCTGAATTCGTGCTCAAAGCGTGGATTGGCTGAGATGTTTGACGCATCTATCGGTGCGTCGACTGTAACGATGCCGTTTGGAGGAAAATATCAGCTGACACCTACACAGACTATGATAGCAAAGCTGCCTGTTGACGGAGGCACATCCGATGTCGTAACCATGATGAGTTATGGTTTGGATCCGTATCTGATGAGCTGGAGCCCGTATCACGGCGCGCAGTATGCTGTGCTTGAGTCTGTTGCGAAGATTGTTGCTTCCGGGGGAGATATAACGAAGATACGATTTACATTCCAGGAATATTTCAAGAGGATGACAGATGATCCGAAACGCTGGGGAGAGCCGATGGCGGCACTGCTCGGCGCATATGAAGCACAGATGCAACTCGGACTTCCGTCAATCGGCGGAAAGGATTCCATGTCCGGTTCATTTAATGATATCGATGTTCCGCCTACTCTTTGTTCATTTGCTGTAGATGTGGCCGAGCTGAGTGATGTTGTGACAGATGAATTAAAAACTCCGGGAAATAGGCTTGTGAAGTTTGATATTGACCGCGATTCGTATGATCTTCCTATTTTTGATAAAATAATGCAAAAATATCAGAAGATAACGACACTAATTCGGCAAGGAATCGTAAAATCAGCATATGCACTTAACGGTGAAGGCATCGCAGCGGCATTAGCTAAAATGGCTTTCGGAAATAAACTCGGAGTGAAATTCTGCAAACATAAGGAGTTATCATACTATTTCTCTAAGAACTACGGTGAGATTGTTGCTGAGGTTGCGGAAGAGGATTTAGTGAAGCTTGATGAATCAGGTATAATTTATGATCGTTTGGGAAAGGTATTAGATGAACCTGTGTTTACGTATCGGGAGGAGAGTGTTCCTGTTTCCGAAGCGATAGAAGCATGGCAGAAAACACTGGAGGGAGTGTTCCCGACACATTCGAATCCAAATGCACCGGAACTTCGTGATGAGGTTTATGACTGCCGGGAGCATGGAGAGAGTGTGTATATTTGCAACAACAAGGTGGCAAAACCGCATGTGTTTATTCCTGTGTTCCCCGGGACGAACTGTGAGTACGATACCGAGGCAGCATTCGTAAGGGCAGGCGCCGAGACAGAGGTGATTGTATTCAAAAACAGGACAGAGAGTGATATACGTGACAGTGTGGCTGCTTTTTCAGAAGCCATAGACCGCTCACAGATAATAATGTTCTCGGGTGGGTTCTCCGCCGGTGATGAACCGGACGGATCTGCTAAGTTTATAACATCCGTATTTAGGAATGACGCAATTTCCGAGGCAGTGCACCGCCTGCTGGATGACAGGGATGGTTTGGCATTGGGTATCTGTAACGGATTTCAGGCATTGATCAAACTCGGGTTAGTGCCCTACGGACGTATCACAACGCAGAAGGATGATTCACCTACGCTGACAACAAACAGTATCGGACGTCATGTTTCCCGTTCGGTATATACGCGTGTTGTCACAAACAAATCCCCGTGGTTGAGGAAGGCTGAACTCGGTGGGATTTATACGGTTCCGGCTTCGCACGGAGAGGGCCGTTTTGTCGCAGGACGTGAATGGATTGACAAACTGTATGCTAACGGTCAGGTTGCAACCCAGTATGTCGATGTCAACGGTCAACCGACTATGGATGAGGATTTCAATGTAAACGGATCGTACGCCGCTATCGAGGGCATTACCAGTCCGGACGGACGAGTGCTTGGAAAGATGGTTCACTCGGAAAGAATCGGGAAGGGAGTTGCCATCAATCTGTACGGAAATCAGGACCAGATGATTTTTGAAAGTGGCGTGGAGTATTTTCAGTGATGAGTCAAACAATACAATTTGTACTGGCATCCCAGTCTCCCAGACGTAAGGAATTACTTCAGAGGCTGGGAATTTCATTTCAGGTAATCACGATGGAGACCGATGAAAAGGTTTCATCTACTGATCCTGCCATGATTACCGGCATACTTGCAAACCGGAAGGCTATGGCAGTGGCGGAAGGGCTGGTGTGCCAGGGCGGAAGTTTGTGGATGAGAGAACCGTTGGTTGACGGACATTCATTTCGTGTCGGTCCGGCCGACAAAGCCATCGTTATCGGCGCAGATACTCTGGTGGTCTGCGATGGACAAATACTCGGGAAACCGCAGTCGGTTGTGGAGGCACGTAAAATGATGCATTTGCTCCAGGACAATACTCATGAGGTTTATACCGGTGTAGCGGTTCTGACATTGCAGGACGGTCATCAGGATCGCGGACGTACATTTCATGATAAAACAGTTGTGCATGTCGGCAAATTAGATGAGATAGAATTAGAGGAATATATTACGTCACGTGAACCATATGACAAGGCCGGCGGTTACGGCATACAGGGTGATTTTGCGAAATACATTACGGGGATCGAGGGAGATTATTACAATGTGGTCGGACTTCCGATCAACAAACTATATCAGGAATTGAAAAAGTTAGGAATACGCTTATGATTATTACATCGAGGGAAAATGAACATATTAAACTGCTCCGTAAACTGCTCGGGCGTTCCAAAGCGCGACGGGAGGAAAAGTGTTTTGTCATTGAGGGAATAAACCCGGTTGCGGAGGCATTGAAACGCGGATTGGCAAGGGAACTGGTATTGTCGGGCGGATTGAAAGATTCTGCCGGCGTATTTCCGGAAAAAGTTCAGGAGTTGATTACAGAAGCTGACCGGCAGTCTGTAGTTGTTACTGAGGTAGCAAAAACCCTGTTTGACAGTATATCTGATACTGTAACACCGCAGGGTGTGATGGCTGTCACACGAATGCCGGAGTATGACAGGAGGTCCGTATTATCTGTCGAAAACTGTAAATTGCTCTGTTTGGAGGATGTGCGTGACCCAGGTAATATTGGGACAATAATTCGTACTGCCGAGGGGGCGGGAATGGATGGGATTTTGTTCTCGTCCGGCTGTGCTGATGTGTACCAGCCGAAGGTGGTCAGGTCGACAATGGGCTCCGTTTTGCGTGTGCCTTGCTTTTTCTGCGAGGGCAGTATGACAGATGAACTCTCATCGTTGAAAAAAGAAGACTTCACATTGTATGCATCACATCTTCAGGGTTCGACTGACTATCGTGCTCCCGCATATGACGGAAGGATAGGAAT
>JAGABX010000126.1 GCA_017614395.1 Eubacterium sp. | reverse complement strand
TTTACATATTTGTTGAATTTCTTTTTCGAAATCTTCTTTTTGTTTTTCTTGTAGGTCTTGCCCTTCTTGATATAGGACACTTTTTTCTTCAGACCGTCCTTGGTTTCGTTGAAGGTCGTATAGGTTACTTTTTTACCCTTCACCTGTTTAACAACGAGTTTTCCGGCCTTCTTGGTATTACGGACTTCCTTGACATTTTTAATCGTTGACAGCGGTGCCGGTAAATTCATCAAAGCCACTCTGTCAGCCAGGTATGCCTCCAATGTCTTTTTGTTAAGCGCATACATGATCATAACGGCGTCATCGTCAGTTCCTACCGGGCTGAACGTGTATTTCATACCGGGATTTTGAGTTGCCATCAGGGCTGCAAGCGCCTCAACTGTCTTGAACGGATCCGTCAACAGGGTTTTCTGTGTTACAAGTATTTTCTGTCCGTCCGCCAAGTTAAGAGCCGCCTCACGATTGCTCTTCAGGATTTTCTGGAACTCAGTCATGTCCGCTGCGGTTCCTGTTACTGTAGTCTGTTCGCCGGATGCAGCGCCACCTGATGTTGCCGGTGCTGTCGTTGCGGCAGGCGCGGTTGTTGCTGCTGCACCTGATGTTGCAGCCGGTGTTGCTGTAGCTGCCGGAGTAGTTGTTGCAGCGGTTCCTGATGCAGCAGATCCGGATGCAGCGCCTGTGTCAGCAACTACAAATACATTTGCATCATTTGTTTCAGCAGCGTTGCCAACATTTGCCGGAACAACCGATGCGGCCATTGCCAACGTAAGAATCGTTGCCAAAGCCTTGGTTCGTTTCATGTTACGCATGTTTCTTACCTCCTTAAACCTTTTATGGATTATTCATTTCGGGATTACACCATATAATGGATTATGATGGTTTCTCTATCCCACGATTGGTATAGTATCACAAATCAATTCTCAATGCAAGGGAAAAAACTTGTCAGTTTCGTGAAAAAAATATGGCAAGATATGCTGTCACGGCGGAAATTGTTTTCCCGTCAACAATTTCACCGTTTCGAATCATATCTTTTAACGCATCCGGTGAATACCGCTCGATAGTAACAAACTCATCCTCATCCGGATTCACCCGTGTTTTTTTTAACTCCGTCGCAAGATAAACAGCGGTATTTTCCTGACTGTATGCCGGTGCCGGACAGAAATCCATCATTTTTTCGATGTGTCCGGCAACATAACCGATCTCCTCCTCCATCTCCCGTTTAACTGTCTCCAACGGATCCTCTCCCGGCTCAGCCTTTCCCGCCGGAATCTCAAGCAATTCCCTGTCAACTCCCAACCTGTACTGCCTCACCAGAATTATATTCCCGTCATCATCAACAGGCAAAGCTGCCGCCCCACCGGAATGATGCACTAAATCCCATTTTGCTACCTTTCCGTCAGGCAATTCAACGTCGCACTCCCAAAAGTCCATCACGTTGCCATTATAAACAGACTTGGATCCGATCAGTTTATAATCACTCATAAGGAATCCTCCAAATTGACAATACGTCCGTAGCGTGTATGTGTGTTTGACTCGGACACGCCACTGCAGAACCGTAATGTAGTTTTATTGTTTTAATTCTTAAATGAATGTATCGGCGCCGGAATTTTTCCTCCTCGCGAAATAAAATCATCACACGAAAACCGGTTAACCGGCATGATAGGCGCACTGCCGAGCAATCCGCCGAACTCAACGCTGTCGCCTACGCCCTTGCCCTGCGCAGGGATGATCCTGACCGCAGTGGTTTTCTGATTCACCATACCGATAGCCATCTCATCAGCAATTATACCGGAAATAGTTGTAGCCGGAGTATCTCCCGGAACAGCAATCATATCAAGTCCGACAGAGCAGACACAGGTCATCGCTTCTAATTTCTCTATCGTAAGAGCTCCATCGCGGACGGCATCTATCATGCCCTGATCCTCGCTGACCGGGATAAATGCTCCGCTCAGACCCCCGACAGCTGTCGAAGCCATGACGCCTCCCTTTTTCACCTGATCGTTAAGCATGGCAAGCGCCGCTGTCGTTCCGGGTGCGCCGGCTCTCTCAAGCCCCAGTGTCTCAAAAATCTCAGCAATGCTGTCTCCGATCGCCGGAGTGGGCGCGAGCGACAGATCTACGATACCAAACGGAACTCCGAGTCTTTTTGATGCTTCGTTAGCAACGAGCTGACCTACACGGGTTATCTTAAATGCAGTCTTTTTTATTGTCTCACAAACAACCTCAAACGACTCGCTCTTTACCTTGTCAAGCGCAACCTTTACAACACCGGGTCCGGAAACTCCGACATTGATAACAGCGTCCCCCTCAGTAACACCGTGAAAAGCGCCTGCCATAAATGGATTATCGTCCGGTGCATTGCAAAATACAACCAGTTTCGCGCAGCCGATAGACTCACGATCCGCAGTCAGTTTTGCAGTATCTACGATCATCTCGCCCATTAGTCTGACAGCATCCATATCGATTCCTGTTTTAGTGGATCCCAAATTGATTGAACTGCATACATATTCTGTTTCCGATAACGCCTGTGGGATTGACTCAATTAGCAATCGATCCGCATTTGTCATCATTTTGGAAACCAGTGCAGAGTAACCGCCCAGAAAATTGACACCGACTTCCTTCGCTGCCCGGTCTAGTGATTTGGCTATCTTCACAAAATCCTCACTCGTTTTGCAGCATGCTCCGCCGATAAGCGCAATCGGAGTAACGGAAATCCTCTTGTTAACTACCGGAATCCCGAATTCCTTCGCTATATCGTCACCGGTTTTTACCAAATCATGTGCTTTTCCGGTTATTCTATTGAATACGTTCTCACATACTTTTTCTACATCACTGTCTATGCAATCGAGCAAACTGATCCCCATCGTTATCGTACGAACATCAAGATTCTGTTTCTCGATCATTTTATTTGTTTCTATAACTTCCCGTTGGTTGATCATAAAACACTCCTTAAACTCTTTCACTCTCGTTCGAGTCCCTATCGAACTCAAATTCGGTTCATGGTATCAAATATCTCCTCACGTTGAATCTTAACGGTACAGTTAATCTCTTCTCCGAGAGCCTCAACTCCGTCAGATATTTCCTTGTAATCATCATCATGATCCGTAACATCCACGATCATCATCATATTAAAAAAGCCTCCGACGATTGTCTGAGAAATATCCAAAATGTTTATACTCTTATCAGCAAGATAAGTACACACCTTCGCGATTATTCCGACACTGTCCTTGCCGACAACCGTTATAACTGCTCTTTTCATAACTACACTCCTTTTTTAATAGATATATTTACACCGCCACCGGTTTCGTGGGCTGATAACGATCCGCCACAATAAGCGTCGGTTTGTACCTGTTCCAACTCTCACAGCTCTCCATCTCGTATGAAACCGTATTGTATGCCAGTTCGGGAAAATTATTCTGCTCACTGAGATGGCCGAGAATGACATTTTTCAAACCACGGTGAATGATCTCTCTTATCAGATCTGCCGATGCTGTGTTTGACAGATGTCCACGATCTCCGAGTATTCTCATTTTCAACCTATATGGATAAGGTCCAACCTGCAACAGACTGATATCGTGATTTGCCTCCAGCAAAACCGTATC
>JAGABX010000125.1 GCA_017614395.1 Eubacterium sp. | reverse complement strand
CGCTGGTTCGATTCCGGCTCGAGGCATACAGACCGACATCATTCAGGTGCCGGTCTTTTGTTTTACTGCTTGTCAATGCTCTTTTTTTCTGTTATAATAATTAAGAATACTGTAGTTTTTGTATTGTGGGGGGAATTAATGAAAAAGCATATTACCATCAGATTCGTTTTTGTGATAGGTTTGGTTGAGGTAGTCGCTCTGGTGGCGCTTTTTATCCTGATGAACATTCATATTACTAAGAGACTTGAGGACAGGGTTATCAGTGATATGAGTGTTATCGCCAGGGATCGCGCCGAACTGGTTGAGACGTATATTCGCGGATGCATTGATTACGTCGACGAGTATTCTCACTTGCCTGAGGCGGCTGACGCACTGGAGAATCCAAATGATTCCGGGATAATCGATAATTTGAGGGAGGTCACCAGAGAGGTTGCGGCTGACAGAAATGACATTGAGGGTTTGTATGTGGCCCAGTGGGATACTTATGTTTTGGCGCATATTAACCCTGATTCTGTTGATAAAACATTTCGTGATGAGGAGGGAGCGCGTGAACTGGAGGAGAAAATCCGCAAGGCAGATGCCGGATTCTGTACCGGAATAGTTCAGGCCCCTGTAACGAAAAAAATGGTAATCCCGGTCTATGCTCCGGTAAAAAGCAAAACCGGTGAAATGATTGGTTTTGTCGGGGCTGCTTTTTATGCAGACTCACTGAGCAGAGAACTGCATTCAATCACACAAAACGAAAATGTGTCATATTCGCTGATAAATGCGGCAAATAACACTTATATTTTTGATAATGATGAAGCTCTGTCAGGGACACCGTGCGAGGATGAGGATATTCTGTCCGCCATTAAAACTATCCATACAAAGGTCGGAAACGGAGGGTATTACAATTATTCAAAATCAGGGCAGGTTGTATCGTGCTATTTTATGGCTAACAGGGACTGGCTGTTTGTGATCAGAGATGACAGCAGTGACGTGTTTGGTGTAGTCGGAAGCATTCGTGAAGCTATGATCATAATATGTGCAGCGATAGCAGTATTTGTTATCATTGCGACTGCAATCACGGCTTCACGGTTGATGAGACCTGCGCGCGCGATCAGTGATCAGATCCGCCGCCTCAGAGACGGAGATTACAGCCGTGGTCATTCAATGGAAAAGTATACAGAGCGGATAGATGAGTTCGGTGATATCGCATCAGCAGTGGATGAACTACAGGTTGATCTTGAGAATCAGTATGAACTGTTTTTCGAAATGCTCAGGGTGCAGACGGTTGGAACTCTGGTGACACGCACGGACAACAGTGAGGTTGTTCTGATAAATGAAAAAGCAATGGAGTTTATGAATCTTACCGGAGAACCGGAAAGAGTAACCATAGATGACATCCGGAATGAATTTGATGATGACGCTTTGGAAATCGTTGACGGAAATATGGCGAAGTTCAGAGACGGCGCCATCGATGAACTCTCATAGGAGGTATCAATTGCGGACGGAGTAAAGATCAGGCATCTTCTTACCAATGCAAAGCACGTGATCCTTTCCAATGGGGATGATGTGATCATCATGTCTCTAACGGATATAACCGATCGAAAAGTGCTCGAGGATAATCTGAAGGTGCTTTCTGAAACAGACGCGCTGACGCGAATCTGCAACCGCCGAAGCGGTGAAGCAAAAATCAAAGAGATGATGGCACTGGGGCGTTACGGAATGTTCTGCCTGTTTGATATTGACAGGTTCAAGCATTATAACGATACCTACGGACACAGTGTCGGTGATCAGATCCTCATGCGCATTTCAGACTCGATGAAACGGTCTTTCCGAACTTCTGACATTCTTATTCGTTTAGGCGGTGATGAGTTTGTGGTATTTGCGGTAGGCATGCCGGATGAGAAGACGGGCTGTATGGTTATCGATCGTTTTTTGGAGCACATCAGCCTGATAGATATTGAGGAATTAAACGGAGAGCGTATACATGTCAGTCTCGGTGCGGTGCTGATAGATGATGACGAGAAGTTTGAGGAGATGTATTCAAAAGCTGATTCCGTAATGTATGAGTGTAAAAAAGAGGAAGGGAACTCATATCAATTTTTTCATAACAAATAACTGATGAAAAATGTGTAGTAAATAATACAAACCACGATTCTATTATTAATAAAATGCTGTTTTCCAATAACGGTATATGCACAAATCATAAAAATCAAGAAAGGAAAATCAAAACTATGGCTGAGAAAAAAAAGATCATCTTCACCGACCGTGCTCCACAACCGATCGGACCGTACTCGCAGGCGGTCAAAACAGGAAATCTGATTTTTACGTCAGGAGTAATCCCAATCAATCCGGTAACGGGAGAACTGGTAATCGGCGGAATCAAAGACCAGGCAGATCAGGTATTCGTGAATCTTGTAGAGTTGATTAAAGCGTCAGGGGCCGAGCCGGAGGATGTGGTCAAAACCACCGTATTTCTTAAGAATATAGACGATTTTAACGCTGTCAACGAGATATACGAGAACTACTTTACTCACTCGTTTCCGGCACGCTCTTGTGTAGAGGTTTCGCGTTTGCCGAAAGGGGTTTTGATAGAAATCGAGGCTGTTATCGCGGTGCCTCGTTAGAAGTGCAGTAAAACACTTTCGCCAATTGCCCTGTGATATATTCACCGCGATCCATGTCCTGAGCGATCAGTTCGTTTACCATGAATCCATAGAGATATATGCTGTAAAATATCGGGTAGATCAGGGTTCCGCGCCCGGGGAAATTCAGTTCATCCCGGTCGAAAATCCTGCTCATGGGGCAAATCTGGCGTTCTTCCGGCAGAATGTACAGCTCACCGTTTCGCGTGATGCATCGTAAATTGATGGTGTCAGGCAATTCGATCCGGTCTATATCGTCGCAGATGACAGGTGTATCAAAAAGAAACAGAGAAGCGTTTTTGTATCCGAGATGGTCAAATTTGGTAACTGCCAGGCTCTGTGCCTTTTCGTCCCGCACTCTGTGGTCTGACATTTCGATCAGAAACTCAAGCATCTGTTCTCTACCGTTGTCCATTAAGCGGTGTTCGCGTATACTCTGAATCGAAATGGCACGGATTGCCATTTCGCGCATGCGCAGAAAAAGGCGGTTCAGCATGACGTTGGCAGCGGGTGATTTGTTCGCCGAATTCAGGCTGCCCTGTAAACGGCCTATGCTGTTAATGAATTTAGTTGCGTCAGTGTATTCCATGGCGCCGTTTCTGAAAAATATCTCGACCATTTTTTGTACCTCGGTGAAATCCTCGATGCTGATATAACGCATCTTTGAGGCACGGAGCATTCGGGATATTATCTCATAAAACAGTCTCTTCAGGTTGACATCCTCGCGATTTATATCCTCTTTATGGTAACGGTAAAAACACTCATCAAACATACGGTTGATGAATTGTTCGTTGCCGCGCATCATTTCTATTGTTGTGAATTCAAATATCTCATAGTTCAGGGATTCTTTCCCGTAGAGCCGCGTGGGAACAACCACAGACTCGACTTCTTTGCCTGCGATGATGTCAAGCAGCATATCCACGGCTATTTGGCCGAGTTTGCCACCGGACGATCCGATGGAGGCTAAAGTTGGTGACAATTCGCCGGCGGCACGGGTATTGTCAAATCCGAAAACGAGAACATCACGCCCAGGTGTCAGACCGCGTGATTTCATGACATCATATAGTCCCTCAGCTACCGCGTCATTAACACAGAAAATTGCCTGAACGTCGGGATTTCTGAACAGAAGGTGCCGTGCAGCATCCTGAGAGCACACTGACATGTCCGACGGTTCATATAATGATTCATTGAAATGAATGTGGTTTTCCTCAAGGCTTCGGATGAAGGCGTCCCTTCTCTCCATTGCGTCAGCATTATCATCTCGTCCGCCGAGCATGCAGATATTTGTATAGCCATTTACGTGAACTAAAAAGTCTATCGCCTCACGTATTCCCATTTCATTATCATAGTTTACCGAGGGGGCTCGATCCTTGGGAGCTGCAACGTATACGGCGGGGATGTTTGCGGACTTGATCCAGCTGTCCATATCCGACAAATTGCGAAGAGACATCTCGGTGTTGCCTAACGCGATAATCAGACCATCGAAACGATAGAAACGGCCTATGTCATAGATTGTGTTGTAAATGGTTTTATATCGATGCTCGTTACAATCCGGATCAGTGGTATCATCATGACGGCCGGACAGAACGACTAAACGGATGTCCTTGTTTTGGGGTATGGAATTCATAGCGCTTTGGATGGTTTCCTTGGCGAAATCCGTAAAAATATCTTCGATGATCAGTCCGATGACCAATCTCTCGTTTGCGTTGTTCATCTGTTTGTCCCCTTTTATCCTGTTTTTTCACGAAATGTTACTTGCCTGATAACAATTCCGGCGCCGGTTTGGAAAACAGGAATCCCTGTGAATAGTCTATATAGTAGTCCATCAGCTTTTTCTGAATGGCTTCATTTTCTACAAATTCAGCTACGATCTTGACATTATTGAAGCTGACCTCACGCCATGCGGAGATGAGAGCAATGAGGTTTTCCGCCCCCTTGTCCTCGCAGCAATGTCTCACGATCGATCCGTCAATTTTGATATAGTCCATGTGAATGCTGATAATGTGCTGCAGGTTGGAATAACCGCTCCCGAAATCATCGATTGAGATCTTGCCGCCCAACTCATGTATCTTGTCAACAAAGCGAACAAGCACGTCGTAATCGTCGATATCTTCATTTTCAAGGATTTCAAATATAAAGTTTTCAGGATGGTCAACTGTGGACAGCGAATCATAAATGAAATTGATTATCCGCTTGTTTTTGATATCTCTGATGCCTATGTTCATGCTGACGCTGATGTCATCTAAGGCTTTGAACTTTTCAAATACCTTCTTTATCATCATCAGTGACATGGAATCATACAGCAATCCGTATGAACGGGCAACATCGAGGAAGTCGTTGGGATAGTAGATTTTTCCGGTTTCGTCCTCTATGCGCATCAACGATTCATAGTGATGTATGGAGTGCTGTTTGTTGTCGTATATACCTTGGAAATAAGGAATTACCTTGTCGTGCGATATAGCATAGTTTATTATGTTTACCATACGGTATTTCTCGCGTATGCTCTCATCATCGATCTGTTCAGTGCCTGCATGACATATGGTAAACTGGATGTTTTTGTTCATCATATCTATGCGCGCCGCGTTATATACTGAACTCAATTCCTCGACCGAACAACCATCTATCACGCAGATTATCGGGACGATGGCAATCAATTCCTCGGAAGCCTCGAACAATTCTCTCTGCAGTACTTCCATGTCGGCAGTGAATGTGGAAAGCGCAACCATATAGGATGGAGCGCCGATGGCAATCTGCCAGCGGTCTATCAAATATACATGGTATCCTTTTTCTCTGGCATAACTGTCGCATTTGGTCAGGTAATTGCGGTATGTCAGTTTGATTATGTGGTCGGAAAAAGCTGACGTCATGCTGGAGGTGTCCGGGACGTCGATCATACATATGCGGTCGTAACCCTTAATCTTTATATCCATTGCCATGGCAGCGGCATTGGGAATATCCTCGTGCTCGGAGTATAGGATTTTCTGCTCGCAGTCTGTAACAAATGCTTTGAGGCTGTCAGAACCCTTGAGCTCGCCGCTTTCAAATCTTGCCTCGACATCCATCAGGTATTCGAGCAGCTCGCGGTTGTCTGCTGCCAGTGAGTCAGTATAGGTAAACACATATGGATTGCATTCCTGACGGGAAGCGGCTTCTCCCATTACAGAAACTGTAAATGTGTAGTTGGCGAAAGTATTCTGGCCATCGGCGTAAGCTATCTCACCGCCCGTAATACAGCCACATAGGTTGGAGTTTTCATACACAGACAATTCCCACTTTGCGCAGTTGGAGTAGATCATGGAACGAGCCACGCAGGAGTACCCGAACAGTGTCTCTGCCTTGTCAAAATTCTCTATTCGTCTGAATAATGCGCGGTTGTCGGATATTATCTTGCGGTCATGAATGAATGCGCGTTTTACCCTGTGGCCTTTCGCGTGAAACGCGCGGATGGGAATGTCGCTGATATCGGAATATACATACGGAAACAGGTCGAGTAATTCAGGCCTGTCAGCCAATTTATCCTGGGTGCCTGCTTCGAATTCGTCACCTATAGCCTGAGCGCCGGTGGCATATGAGGTAAACACGTCGAGATTCGGCCCGCTGATCGCAGCCGCTATCAGTCCGTCGGTCGTGTAGCCGGATTCGTTGAAAATAAATGCTTTTTCCAATGAATCCTCGAAGTCGGAGCTTGGGAAATTCGCAATACCGCCTATCATCTGCACTCCCGGAAATGTAAGATTGCAACTCTCAATGAAACTCTCGATAGGATCGTAATGGCTGGTAAGAAAGGTCAGCATGAACTTCGTGTCGGTCGAGATGATTTCTTTTTTGAGATGTTTTGCGAGTTTTTCCGGCGGGACGGGCATGCCGTTCTTTTTATCTATTGTAGGGATCAGGATAGAGCGGATGTGACCATCCCCCATCTGAGAAATGGAAATAATACATTGGTTTTGGATGATTCGACCCCAGTTTATTACGGCGGAGGTTGTTGTGCCGAATATTTGGGCCCGCGGAACCTGCTTTTTGATGAAGCGGGCCAATTCGACTGCCTCGTCCGGCTGGTGAATCGATGTGTGAATACGTACGAGAATGTCGCTGGGGCCGGTGTTCAGCATCAGCTGGTTCAGCGTGTCAGCCAATCTCGCTTTGGACATATATTGGAAATTCCATGTAAACATGTTTTCGCCTCCTGAAAAACAACATGCATAATTAGTCAACATCTATTATATGACCAAATCGAGATAAAGTCAAATGGTTTTCTTGACATGCAAGGAAAAAAAAGGTATAATGTACGAGTTAGCGCGATGTTGAAAGACCGGTTTTCGGTTTTGAGCAGATGCATCGATTTTAAAAAAAGGAGGGTGCATAATGGCATGCTTTATTGTGCCTGCCACAGAGGCGGTTGTAGTGGCAGTTGTGAAAAAGGTTGAGGAGAAGAGAGAGAAAAAGTCTGTCGACGAGACGGTTCAGGAGAATGAGGCTGTTCGTATTCCGTTCAGCCGTAAGTTGAAATGGCTCACGTGGATGCTGGCAGGAGGCGCATTTCTCCTTGCGTTCGAGCATGTATGGCATGGAGAAGTGGTGGCGTGGTTCCCGTTTTTGTCGGCCATGTCTGATCCTGAGGAAACATCTCAGATGCTGCATGAGATGGCTACGGTTGGCGTTTCCATGGCGGGACTGATAACGGTCACATGGATATGCATGTGCGTTGCTGCGAACCATATCGTGAAACGCGGTGCAAAAACCAAAAAAACCGAGGAACAATCGTAATTGAACAGAACTGATGATTATTGAATTTGGTCGACCTGTTCACGAACAGGAGATAAGTGTTATGTTGGAGGAGGATTGTCATGACTTTATTGATAACAGTTTTTGCGGCCGTTGTCGCAACGGTAAAATGGTATAACAGGAAAGACGATTCCATGAGACTCGGCATTTTGGTGTTCATGTACTGGGGCGCATCCATCATGTGGCTTGTGGATGCGATTTTTGAGTATGCTGAACTCGGAGCAGAGTACTTTACTCCGGCGGCAGAGGATATGTTGAATGATTCTTTCCTCGGGCTCGCGGTTGTGGCGCTCGGTCTCGTTGTGTGGGTAGTAAGACTGCTGATTTTAGATCCCAAGGGTTCGGTTCATGCCGCGTTGACAAAACAGGACTGATTGGGACTGATTTTTTTGGATAATCGGCACTGCAAACCTTGACATTCGTGCCTGATTGCGATATAATTGAGGATGTGTGCGGACTCCGGTTCTGTTCACAAAATCGGAAACACCGGTCGAACCAGTGTTTTGTGTTGTTTTTGAGGCGACGATCACGATGGTTTAATATAAGGAGACGTATGGGACAGCGCGCGAAGGAAGAAAAGCTACAGATTGCAGGTGAATTGGCGGTTGCTCTGGCACCGTACTTGTGGGATCACAGTTGGGGATTTGGCCTCAATTTGTATTTTGATGATGTTCATGTGGATTATCGCGAGTTAAAGTCTTACATTTTTTCCGGAGAACAGGCGGATGATGCAGACATCGTTATGGAACACTTTGAAGAAGCATGTGTCGAGACCGGCGAGTTTGATGACAGCAAGTATCAGGCCTACCGTGAAATTCTTGCATTGGACAGCGGCATTGAGATGTATATAGCCTGTGAACAGGAGATATACGAGCAGATTTATCTTCATATGTGGGACGGACAGCCTGCCGGCAGCGGCATGGTTGCGGCTATTACCGAAACCCTGCAACGCCATGGAATGATATGGGATCTTGAGGATTATTCTATTGAGATATACAGTGATGAACCGGAGTGATTCGGTTCATTGTTGTACTTGGGATTCATAAATACACATATTAGGAGGGAACCATGATTGACGAACTGGCAAACGAGGTAAAGGAAGAACTTACCGGTCATATTCTGCCGTTCTGGGAGAAACTTGTGGACACCCAAAACGGTGGATATTACGGACGCATGGATTTCAACGGCATGCTTCGCAAGGACGCTGTTAAGGGCGGAATCCTCATTTCACGAATACTGTGGGCTTTTTCCAACGCTGCTGCGTCTCTGTAGGATGATTCTTTGCTTCCCTACGCAAAACAGGCGTATGACTTTTTGACAGGACCTCTTTGGGACGAGCATTACGGCGGAGTTTACTGGTCTGTAACGGCTGACGGAGTTCCCGCGGAGGATTTGAAGCATGGTTATTGCCAGGCGATGGCACTCTACACCATATCGTCTTATTATGAGG
>JAGABX010000124.1 GCA_017614395.1 Eubacterium sp. | reverse complement strand
GTCCTGTTTCTGAATGGCGGCCGCCTTTTCATTCTGCTCCTGAACAGACTGCGCCTGTTTTTTGTCATCCTGTGTACGGATAGCCTGTTTTTCCTTGTCCATACCCTGACGTGAAATCTCTAATTTGATTCCGTCATCCGGTTTCTCGTTAATCGCGTTCTGTTTTGCCATCTCCCTGGCAGCGTCCTTGCCGGCCTCCTCGCGTTTAACCTCTGATTTGGCGCGCGACTCCACCTGAGACTCCACACGATTCTCGACAGCGGCCTGATTGACCTTTTGCGTCCCTGCATTCTGTGCAGTCTGCTGCGTTGCAGGCTTCACATTAGTTTGTGGCGCATTTGCGTTTGTATTCATCGTGATCATAACAAACACCCCGCTTTCTATACGGAGAGCATCCCTGCCGCCCCGTTTGATTGCCGTTTACTCTGTGACCACTGAAAAAGCTCACACGCTCCGCTTTTTCCGAACCTTTCCATGCCGTTTTCATGTTCGTTGGCCACCCGGCAAATCGACCTACCTACACTTAATTACAGTATATAGCAAAACAGCGGAAATGTCAAGAGGTAAATTAACCCTGCAGGCCGTTCGACTGGCGGATCATGTCCTCCACCACTATGTCATAGATCTCACCGATCGAGTTGCAGTATTCCAATATTTTCCATGGCTCATTTGTATGGAAATGGATTTTTACCATGTCCTCGTCGCCGGCAGCTATCAGGGAATTCCCCTCAAAATGGCTGAGAATGTAATCGGTGATGTCGTCCTCATCCAAATCCTCGTCCCTTCTGTCGATGAGCAGCTGGGTGTCATAACGGTACGCGAACTGATCCTCCTCGGGATCAATACTGTTGAGTGATTGCATCTGGTTATCCTCCTTGTGGTTTCTTATATATTTTTGTGTTGTTTTTTTGCAGCATCTCAATAATTGCAAAATCAATCAGTACTAAACTGATTATTTCGTCAGTCATACCAGAGAAAGAATACCCCTCACTGATGAGAGATACGACGCGCCAAACAGATTCAGGTGGTTAAGCAGATGGTAGAGATTGTAAAAATCCCTTCGTTCACGATAACTCGGACTGATCGGCGACACCTCACTGTAGGCCGAATAGAATCGTTCGGGAAATCTGCCGAACAGTTCCGTCATAGCGAGATCCGCCTCCGGATGTCCCACATAAACTGCAGGATCAATCAGCCATGCCCGCCCGTCATCACCTGTTATAACATTTCCGCTCCACAGATCCCCGTGCAGCAAAGCCGGCCGGTCCGGGTCTCTGTAATAACGATCCATATGTTCCAGGAGATCTTCTGCTTTTCTGCGTTCCGAGGTTGAAAAATAATTAGACGCCCTCTCAAATTGCGGCCGCAACCGGCAGTCACGGAAGAATTCTAAAAATGAACTGCGCGTTTCGTTTACCTGTGGCGTAGCACCAATGTAATTGTCCGACGGAAATCCAAATAACAAGTTAGCGGAATCCGAGCTCGATTTTTTGTGCGATGAATCCGAATCTGCCCGAGCGCAATCTTCTTTTTTTGCAAGATACTCCGCATCCAATTCATCTTTTTGAAAAAACACTGTCGTGTCCACCCGATGCATCATAGCAAGCTCATGCCCAAGCGCCTCCCAATAGTCATTCCGCCTGTTTCCGCCACGGATAAATGACATCAATAAAAAGGCCGAGCCTCCATCTGTTCCCACGGAATAAACCTCCGGAACTGATACAGCGCCTGTGCGTGCAATCGCCGCGAGCCCCGCTGCCTCCGCCTCGAAAAAGGAACGTTCACGGCCGCGGTTCCTTTTCAGGAAACACATGTCACCGGTACTGATCGTCAGCGTGTAGGCCTCGTTGATGTCACCACCTGATACGGATCGGCTGCTTTTTATTGATGCGCTCTCCCCGTAACGGGCACGGATAGCCGAATCGACGGAATCAAAAGCGCTGATCGATTCGCTCATGACAAAATCTCCTCCGAATCCAGAATAACGGTAAACGGTCCCTCGTTGACCAGTGACACGCGCATGTCCGCGCCGAAAATTCCACGCTCAACCACCGGTACACGCTCCGCCAGACGATCACAAATGTAATCGTACAACTCCTCCGACATCTGTGGTGCGCCTGCCTCCGTAAAACTCGGGCGATTGCCCTTGCGGCAGTTGGCATAGAGGGTAAACTGCGACACCAGTAACAGTCCGCCGTTTACATCCGCTAACGACAGGTTAGTCTTGCCGTTTTCATCATCAAAAATGCGAAGTTTGACCAGTTTGTCCACCATTCGATCGGCTATTTCCGTCGTGTCATTCTGACCGATTCCGATCAGTACTAAAAAACCCTTGTCAATTTTCCCGACTGTTTTTCCGTCAACATCCACCTGCGCGGATGATACTACCTGAATGACAAATTTCATATAACGTTCACCTCGTATAATATACAAAAATCCTTTACTTCTGCTACATCATCAAAAAATGTATTTCTCAACTGCATACGAGCTCTTAATATATCAATGCAACATAAAACGCCGCGCGATTGCCGTGCCGGTCTTGAGATACCACGGACGCAGCGCCTTGTTGGCATTCTTTAATTCGTTAATAATCGAGATCCCCTGCGGACAATGGCTCTCGCACTTGCCACAAGCAACGCATTGCGTCGGGAACGATTTTTCCTTGCGGATTCCGACGGATTGCGCGTACTCGAAGCGGGCGCTTTTTTTACCGCTGATCATTGTCTCATTATAGTACCGAAACGCCGCCGGAATGTCAACTCCCTGCGGGCATGGCATGCAATAGCCACAACCGGTACAGCCGACCTTTGTCACCTCGCGGATACTGTCACGAATTCCGTCTATCAGTGCGAAATCCTCATCAGTAAACTCTCCTGCCTGCGCCTCCGATGCTATACGACAGTTCTCCTCTACCATCTCCACGGAGTTCATGCCGGACAGGACGCAGGTGACCTCCGGCTG
>JAGABX010000123.1 GCA_017614395.1 Eubacterium sp. | reverse complement strand
GTTTCTTATGCCGGTGACACGTGGGTAGAGGCTTGCGGAGCCGACGGATTCGTAAGCATGTCAGGGAAGAATCTCGCCTATAGCAAATTCGGTGCCAACTATGATTGTCGAGGCGTCTCATTTGAGCCGTATACCGGACAGACCGAAGGTGGCACAGCGACACCCACACCGACACCATCTGTCACATCGGAACCTTCGACCACTCCGATACCTTCGGCTACAACAGAACCTGGCGGCAGTTCAGGTGGCGGATCGGATTCCGGAGGAGGCGGTGATACAGGCGGCGGTTCCGATGACGGTGGTGGTACCGGTGGCGGCGGTACGAGTACGACGCGTTCTTCACCGAAATGGAAAACCAAGTGGACACACGGTTATGATGTATACAATGTTTGGGTTACCAGCGGAACAAAAGTAACTATTACACCTATGAATAAACTGGCCAGGAGCAGTTCCATAAAATGGATTAAAAACGGCAAGGTCGCAAAAATCTGCTGGAAAAAGAAATACAAAAAGGGAAAATATAAGTTCAAAGCACAGTCCCAGTCAAATTCAACGTGGCTCGCAAGTACGTATACATTTACAATCACGGCATGACCGGGGGTAAGACAAACCCTTTGTTTAATCTATGCAAATAATAAAAGGAGGACATGGATGAAAAAGATGAAAAAAACGCGGACAATGAAACATCTGAGTGTTGTATTGGCGGTGGCAGTCGCATTGGCGTTCCTGCCGGGGAGTATCGTGCCGGGCACTACAGAACAGTCCCGTGCAGCCGATACAGCGAAAAAATACAAATGGGTCAGGACGGGTGAGGTAAAAAGTTTTGATGCCGATGAGTTTTATACCGAAAAAACCGGAGAGAATCCGGCATATGGATATGACTTTATCATGCACACCAGAGCATCCTCATTGTACTCGGGAGGCACGGATGCGGACAGGTTCACCGGAAAACTGAACCGGTTTAACAGCCTGTGGACCAACCCTGACGATATTTCAATCGATTATGATGTCAGCGTTATGTGGACGGTGCCGTATATCACGAACGAGGTGAAGGCAGGAGAGGCTTGGAAATTCAAGGAGTCACTTCAGGTGACCAACAAAACAGAGCGGCACGGAAAGGCCGAAACCGGTTCGTTTGTCGGATATGTGCAGGTTTCCAAATACGGTGAGGAGGCAAAGGATGATTCACAGTATGATGGCTGGGGTTCCGGCGTCAGCTGCAAGGTCGGTGATGACCAGAAAGAACAGTCCGTTAGTTTTCCGTCTGTCAGCTCCTACAGCAACTACAAGGTGGGTGACACCATCTATGTGAGGTTGTTTTTCAGGGCCACCGAGGATTTGCAATACTGGAACGGAAATTTTGTCAGTCTTGACCGGGGCGGATACTCATGGGTAAAATACCAATTCAAACTGGAGGAGGACACCGCGGTTTCGCCGACGGCATCACCCAAACCGACTGCATCCGCAAAACCGTCTGTTGCACCGACATCGGCTCCTACCTCATCACCATCGGCTACATCGGCACCGACCGCAACACCGGTTCCGACCGCGACGCCGGCACCGACATCGACGCCTGATACTGTGACTAAAATTACACCGGCAATAAACTACATTAAAACATGGAAGAATTATCTGAAAATGATTTCATTTTACTCGACCGGTGATGCTCCTGTAAAGGCTGTTCCGGCTAATAAACTCGCCAAGAGCAAGAATATTGAAAGTATTCAACATGGTGAGGTATCGGTTATGATAACATTCAAAAACAAACCTAAGAATGGCAAATATAAGTTTTTGCTTACCTGTAATGAAACAGAAAGATACTATGCCATACAGAAGGTGCGAACGATCATTGTGAAGGGGAAAAAGGTTAGAATTCGATAAGGAGAGATACGGCATGAAGAAGAAATGGAAAAAGGGTTTGAGCGTCATCGTGATGATTGCTATGGTTTTGTCGGTGTTTCCGGTCGTGACAAACCCAACCACATCCAGAGCCAGCGAAACCCAGATGTTACAGAACACGAAGGGAGAGTCCGGGATGACGGGCTGGAAATCGGACGGAGGGTTTTCCGCCGAGCTGGATGGGAATCCGGAGGATTATGAACCGGGCGAGAACTACATCTATTACTTTTTACATACCGGAAACCAGAAAAACATCATGTCACAGGATGTGGATATCTCATCCCTGCCGGAAGGCACGGTGTTCCGCTATATGATGAATGCCAGTCACAAGGATGGTACCTATCTGGAATTGCACCAGTTAGACAGCAATGGCAAAGTGCTTGAGAGAAAGGGCGGATCGTGCAACCAGACAAGCAACGATGCCCTCAGAGGACAGTATTGGTGGGTGTTCAAGAGAACCAAGGTGGCAGGAGCGGTCACGGCAAGGATTTATGTCCGATGTGATATTGACAAACAAAATATCTATGAGATTTCCCTGACGAAGGATGATGCGGCGGGTACGACAACGGCACAGCCCGTATCTACCGCTGTACCGACGCCTGCCGCCACGCAGGCGCCGACGGGTAACAGTTCGGGTGCCTATATTTATCTCGGTAATGTGGCTGTTACGGATTCGAATAAATCGGATATTCTGGGTGATGGCAAGGCATCCTTTGATTCATCAACCTATACGCTGAATCTGAACGGAGTAAATGTGACTACGGTATTCGACAGACCGCCTTCAGGAGATACGGGAGACGGGATGTATCATTACCATTGTTCAATTAATTCCCAGAAATCCCTTACCATAGTTCTCACTGGAGACAACTATTTAAAACTTCCTTCTTTTTCAGATGGAACCATAGCAAGTAATAATGCCGTTAATGTGAATGGGAATCTGACCATTAAGGGAAACGGCACCCTGAATGTCTCTGTAGGTGATTCGTCCTATATAGCTGAGGGGATAGCTGTAGATGGAGGTTTAACCCATGAATCGGGTACGGTCAATATTGTTGTGGAAAAAGCAAAATATTCATGGGGTGTCACAGTTAGAAAAGCTCCTTATGCGATTTCCGGAAATGCGAGACTCACGGTCTATGCGGAGAAATATCCGGTTAATTTTGTTAAGGGAATTACGTATGGCGCTGAGACTCTGGTAAAGGCCGGATCATCCGGCACGGATATTACGTTTACCGCAACGAATCCTGAATACAGCAAGATTGGAATAGGCAGTTTCGTCAAGTATGTCGAGTTGACATGCGGTGGCTCGGGTGGCGGTACGACAACGCCGGCACCCGGAACAACTGCGGCACCAGGTACGACCACTGCGCCGTCAGGCACGAGCAGCCCGACGCAGACTACGGCACCCTCTGCCACACCATCTCCCACACCTACGGATGGAGGGGGTGGCGGCACGACAACGGTCGTCCGTTCGACACCGAAATTTGTGACCTACTGGACTAATAACCAGGATGTTCTGAACATCTATTCAACCAGCGGGGCTAAGGTGACGGTAAAGGCAACAAACAAGCTCGCAAAGAGCAAATACGTGAAAAAGATCAAAAACGGCAAGACCGCAAAAATCATTTTCAGACATTATTGTAAAAAAGGAAAATACAAATTCCGTTTCAGTTGCGCAGCGACTGCCTCATATTATTCATTGAGCAAAGGGTGGACGATCACGGTGAGCTGACCGGAGTGGTGATATGCCTTAGAGATGCTTATGTCGGATTGCCAGAGTGAAAACAGCAAAAAAGCCTTGCGTTCGCAGGGCTTTTTTTATACAGAGTAGTAGTAACATATTTTCATTGATAAATGAAAAAACTGTTGACAGAAGTTATAACAAGTTATAAAATACAACCAGAGTTATAACGAATTATAACAAGTTATAAAGGAATTATAAACATATAAAGAAATGAGAGGAGCGGATACTTTTATGGACAATCCGTTTAATCTGTCTTTTGGGAAGAAACCGGTGCAGTACATATCACGGCTCTCCCAAACACAAAAACTGGTTGACAGGCTTGATTCTTCCACACCGCCGAGCCAGGCATACATGATCACGGGTGTCAGGGGATCAGGCAAAACGGTTATGCTCACAATTATTTCAAGCCGGTTGGAAGAGATGGGTGATTGGATAGTTGAGGAGATTAATCATCCGTCCAGTGATATGCTGAATTCTCTTGCGGCTAAACTATGTACCAGGCCGGAATTGAAAAAACTATTTGTGAAAGCAAAACTGAATCTGTCGATATTTGGGATAGACATTTCAGTGGAGGGGGCTGAACCCATATATGATCCGGAAATTGCTGTCGAGAGGATGATCAGGGTGTTGAGCGAATCAGGAAAAAAGCTTCTCATAACGATAGATGAGGTCGCGAAAACCAGGGAAGTCAAGCTGTTTTGTGGATCTTTTCAGACTTTTATCAGAAAGGATCTGCCAATTTTTTTGCTTATGACCGGATTATATGAAAACCTGTACAATCTTCAAAATGATAAGTCATTGACATTTTTATACAGAGCACCTAAGGTTTATCTGGAGCCGCTGAATTTTACTGTAATAAAGAAATCATATAAAGATTTGTTTGATCTTGATGATGATGAGGCCGCTGACATGGCTTTATTAACAAAGGGATATCCTTTTGCATATCAGGCTTTGGGATACATTCGATGGGAGAATAAAGAGATTTCACATGATGATATGTTGGAAGAATATGACAGATATTTAGATGAATTTGTATATGAGAAAATATGGCATGAATTGACTGAGGTTGAACAGCAGATACTCGTGACCATTGTCAAAAATTGCAATGGAAATGTCAAGGACATTCGGGAATGTCTCAATATGTCATCACAGAAGTTTTCTGTATACAGGGATCGACTCAAGAAAAAAAGCATTATTGATACTGCCAATTACGGAAAGGTAGGCTTTTTGCTTCCGAGATTTGATGTGTATATTGAAAACCATATTGGGTTAGATTATATCACCTGAATAAGAATGCGTGACATGAAAATATGTTCACAGGACATTTGTCAATGACAAATGAGCCCCACATATTGTTTTTGTTTATGAAGTATTGTACAATATCCGTTGTATGGTGTGTAGTTAGTTTTACTTGACAGTTTTATAGACGGGAGGGCTGATTTATGGGGAAAATGAGCAGGAGAATAACGGCGACAGTGCTCTGTCTGGCGTTATGCCTGTCCGGAGTCGGGACATGGCAGCCGGATTCATCGGCGCAGGGCACACAATCGGAGCATAGAGGGGAGAACCCGTCGGTTCAGCCGGCGACCGGCAATCCGGGCGTGGCGATTCAGACACAACAAACAGACCGGGCGGACTGGGGCGATGAGGAAAGGGATGCTGCCGGAAATATCGTCCCTGCAACCCATAAGTCCAAGTCGGTATCGGCAAAAAAGGCAGGTGTCAAGCTTTCTGCCAAATCGCTGATCCTGAAAAAGGGTAAAAAAGCCAAGTTGACTCTCACCGGCGCCAAAGGCAAAGTAAAATGGAAGAGTTCCAATAAAAAGGTAGTCAAGGTCAGCAAAAAGGGCGTAGTCAAAGCGAAACGACCCGGCACGGCATCTGTTACTGCGACCAATAACAAGAAAACATACACCTGCCGTGTATATGTTACAGCTACCACTCGTATCGGTACAGGCAAGGTGAATGAAGATCAAAATGAAGTGACCATCAAGGATATTGAGGTCGGATTCATGCCGGGCGCGATTGACAAGGCATCCAAGGTTACCATAACGAAGACTTCCTACATGCCGAAGCTGGTGGGGTCGAGTGTTGCTCTGTACGATGTATCCCTGTCCGGATCCACCATGAATCCGGAAACGGATCTGATGGTGGTTGAGATCCCGTACAAGGCCGCTGCCGGTTCGCAGCCGTTTGCGGCGGAGTATGTGGAGTCGACCGGAAAGTATATTCCGACAGTTTCGGATTATCAGGATGGCAAGGTGGTGATCTATGCAGATCATCCCGGCCAGTATGCCGTTTGCGCAAAAAAACAGTCCGGTACTGCCAGGTCGGCCGGTAAGGACGGAAAACCGATGAAAAAGGCGGCGGACGGTCCCTATTTTGACGAGGTTGTTCCCGTTATGATGCACGAGGACACCACACAGGCCTATATCGATTCCTATTATGCGATTCCAAACCCGGCATATGACGGCGATGATTCCATCAAGGAAACAATTGCTAATCTGAAATCTCAGGACATGCCGGAGAGCTGCGTTCAGCGCGG
>JAGABX010000122.1 GCA_017614395.1 Eubacterium sp. | reverse complement strand
GACGAACAAAAAGGACATCTCTCAAGTCTGAAACCGGGACGAGTAATAATAATGCATCCCGGATTGGAAAAAGCGATTCAAATGCAAGTTCCACAAACGGAAATCAATGATACCAAACGGGTCCCTCCGGATGATGAGATGATTCGAAAGAAGAGTTTTGATTATTATTGGGACAATAGAAAAACTGGTACGATTCCAGCTTTGAGTTACTTTAAAAAGCAACCTTCAATGAAGGAAATGGAACTCCTTTTGGAGCTTGCAGATGAAAACAATGATTTATATGCAGGATATAAAAAGATAATAATGAATAAAGAAAAAGTATCAGGATATGATAAAACACTGAAAAAAGCGATAGACGAAGTTGGAAAGGAGGTTGTGGCACAGTTAATCGTATCATATTGCCAGAAGGAAGGTGGTGAGTCTGTATTTAAAGAACTTGTAACAAGCATAGAGTATATTCTGTCAGTTGAAAATGACTACGATGTTGACAGAATAGATCAAAAAGATGTTTTGCGAAATCATTAAAAAAGGAGGTTTATATTATGGGTATTTTTTCTGGGATATGGGAAGGAATTAAATCAATAGGTAAGGCGGTTGTTGGATTTGTTGGAAAGGTTGCTAGTAAAATAGGACCCGTTGTCGGAAAAATTGCTAAGACACTCGGGACTATTGTTGGGAAGATCGCACCGGTTATCGAAGTGGCGGTCACGGTTTTTGAGATCATTCATAAAATAGTTCATTCACTTGGAAAAGCTCATGGTGTGGAGGCAGATGATGATGCGGCAGAGATTGGAATGAAGGTTGAACAAGATGACAAAAGTATCGATGATTTTGACGGAAATGCTTCAGAATACCTGAAGTATTTAAAACACAATGTAAAAGTTGATCCTGAGAAGCTAAAGAATCTGTCTCCGGAAGAAAAAGTATGTTATCAGGCTGTAGGAACTTCATTGGAAACAAAAGCATTGAAGGAAAAATCAGGAATAGAATTAACGCCGGAGTGCCTTGCATTTTTTGCACGGATAGTAAATGAAAAGCTAAAAGGAAATACGGAATGGGTTGAGCTTTTTATTAACAAGCTTTCGGAAGCAGGCATCAATAATTCACAGGATCTAATGGATTATCTGCTTGGTAAGAAACCGGAGAATTCAGATCAGATATCAGAGATATTCAGTGCGTTAGATCAAGAGAATAACTTGCCATTTACTAAAAATGAACTGATTCGCGAAGCTACTGCTTATTATGATAGAATTAATAAACCAGAAAACGACTAATAAATAACGAGGTTATCAGATGACAAATCATAAATATCTTTTTTGGATAACGGAAGCAGGAATACAGACTTTTCGGTATAACTCAAAGGGAGGATTAAACCTTATTCCCTATAAAGGTGAAAAAATACTGGAGGGGACATACGAAATAAACGAATTCTTTAATTGGTTTCGTGGACAAGCTTCAATAGCAACAGATGAATATGTAGATTTGTGTTGGATTGCAACTAAGCCATTAGATCCGGAATTCTTAGATCTTGCATCTACGTTAAATCGAGAAGCAGGGGTATATTCTTCCTGGGATAAGACAGAGATTAATGGTTTTTTGCGAGACTATGTTTCACTCGGTAATTACAGAATTATCATGGATAATGGCGGTTCATTTATGCTACAAACCGGAGATATTTACGATGAGAATGATGTTATTGAATTATATCTTCTTTGTGTTCCGGAGTTTTCCTGTCAAGATGAAATTAAAGACGTAGAAACATCGACAGGAGAGAATAGTATTTTGAGTCAATGCATTACGGATTTTCTTGAAAAGACACGAAATTGGTGTGTAGAGAACAGAAGGGTGGATTAGTAGAGGGAGTGGTAAATGCTCGAAATGTGGAGCGATGCATATGTTGGATTATTATAAAAGAAAAGAGGGAGTATAAGTGGGAACGAATCAAGGGAGGTCGCGAAAATTGACATGTTGCTTTACCGAATCCGGCATTTAAGAGAGCGTTTGAATTAGTGAGTGCTCAGAAAACAGATATATCTGACAGATATTTGCCGAACAAGGTCAGACAAGAATTACCTGTCGATAGGTCCGTTTCCGAGGAACTGTTTGAGCGAAGCTGTTAGGAGTGAAGTTTACGGATGTCCAAAGTACACCCGTAAACGAAGTCGTACATAGCGCGCGAGTTTTGATGAGGGAGGACCTATGGTATTGGCAGGTGTATCGAGTCGACCGTCGTTTGTCCGTCTGGAAGGTATATCTGAGGCTGAGAGATAGTGTTATTTTGGTAGCATACAGTCAATTCAAACATGGCAGGATCAACGGAGATACGCTTGCGAAATTCTTTCAGATCATCGCATACGAAAAGAAATATGTCAGTAACAGAATTTCAGAAGAAAATGAGGGTATGAAATGACGAATACTGAGATATGTGAATATGTCAACTCAAAAGACATCAGACAGCACCTGATGGAGATTGGCTATGAGTTTTCATCTATCGAAGCGGCCTGGCTCGTCTACCAGTGTGAATCCAAGACTCTTGAGGGAAAATGGGAAGTCTGGGAAGATATCATCCGGTCCATGTATGTCGGTTTGATTAACGATTAATTTAAAGTGCTCCCGTCACAAGGAGATGGAGTGGTTGTATTGAAAAGTGGTATGAATGGTATGAAAAAACAATACAATTGGTATGAAAAACTCATACAAGAATGAAGATTGCGATAAAAAACGAAGGATATTGATAATTTGCCCGATAAAAACAGTATGAAAAAGTCATAGCATTTGTATGAAATAATCATACAAGTGGTATGAAAAAACCATACAAAAGTGCCGAAAACAACGATTATTCGGTGCTTTGCGAGTTTTTAAAAAACAGGGGTTTTAGGGGGCTGTGCAACCTAACCGGATTGTATTGCTGTTTCGACGAAGTCGAACAAGATGCGTATCTGGCAGAGAAATAAGAGTCACTCTTGGTGCTAAAAAAGTTTGCTAAAAAATTTGATGCTAAAAATAATTGACAAAGAGTTTGAGGTGTTGGCGAGGTCACAAAATGTGACCTCACGAAATATGTTCAGTGGGCAAGGCAGAGGTGCTCGATTTATACCATCCTGAATTTGAAATGAATTGAACTCACAGTTCAAGGACACACCTATTCTTGAAGTGTACACCGTTGAAATCACCCTTTGAAAAGTGCTATTATTGTTATAGCGAGTATGACAAGCTGCTTGTAAGGAAAAACGATATTAGCATGGAAAGCGGGGTGCGAATATGGAAGAGCCGGAATACATCAGCGTACAGGAAGCGTCGGAACGGATCGGCATTTGTCCGGACGGAATCCGGAAGCTGGCAAAGCAGCCGGGATTCCCTTGCGTGAGGATCGGAAGACGGTACATTATAAATAAGAAACGGTTTTTCGAATGGATGGATAAAAACGAAGGAAAAGAGATCGTGATTGAATGATCGGAATTGCTACAGAATTCCCCCGGCATGCCTTGACAAATCACGGTTTTAGTAGTATAATCGTGTATTGTCAGATGAGAAAGGCAATTTGGGATCATGCACTGCGTTAGGGTAACATTAGGGTAACTAAAAAGTGCAAAACCCCGGAAACGCCGAAAACGGGATGTGGCGTAGTTTGGTAGCGCGCTTGACTGGGGGTCAAGAGGTCGTCGGTTCAAATCCGGTCATCCCGATTATGTATACCTATGTAGTAATTCTATCTATATTATCCGTGGCGTTGATAGCATGTATCATCCTCACGTATCATAGTAAAAAGCCGATAGCGACGTCGACGAGGCGACTGATGATATCGGCTTTATTTCCCGTTGCGGCAAATATGATAGTGGTATTGTCGAGCAATTATGAATTGTCCGGCTTTGGTTGTTTGTTGTATTTTGTCAGCACGGACTGGATGATTGCCTACGCGCTCAGATTCATCACGGAATACTGCGGTTATAAATATCGCAAAACGATTTGGGAAAGGCTTGTCGGGGCTATCTGCGGTATCGACACTGTTGCTCTTTTTCTCAATCCGTGGTTTTTCCATGCGTTTAATTTAGAGGAGATCGTCCTCAGTAACGGACATGTATATTTTAAGTATTACTCTCTCTGGTATCATTACATTCATCTGGCAGTATCCTATTTGCTGACAATGATCTGTATTATTATCCTGATCGTAAAATTAGTCAAAACCTCCGCGCTATATCGTGAAAAGTATACAGTCATTCTGTTTTCAGCATTCGTAGTGGCTATTTGGGAATTGTACTATGTGTTTAACAGGAGCATTCTCGAGTATTCCATGATCGCGTATGCGTTGTTTCCGATACTCGTCTACTTTTTCGCATTGGTTTATAAACCATATATCGCGACCTACCGGCTTTTTAATGAGGTCCTGACAAATATCAGTGAGGCTATTCTGTTCTTTGATCCTGACAATGTATGCATCTATGTTAATAAGCGCGGGCAGGAAATACTGGATTATGCTGGACGGACTCAGGAAGGCGCGTGGGACTATGCCGTGGAGGTCATGGCAGGTGGTGACAAGTTTACCATGCAGGACATCCTGTCGGAGGGATATTACCAATGTATCCGCGATTATTCAATCGGTGTTGAGAAATTTACATTTGATCTGGAGTTGCATCGTATTGTTGATAAAAAGGATCATCCTATCGGAGCGTTCATCACTGCGAGAGACAGGACGGAGGAGCAGAAACGTCTCAATAAGGAAAGATATTTAGCAACACATGATACATTAACCGGGTTATACAACGCGGATTATTTATACTCACGTATTGAAAAGCAGTTGATTGAAAATCCACATCAGCGTTACGTCATTGTTGCGTCTGATATCAAGGGCTTCAAGATGGTCAATGATATTTACGGCAGGGAAACCGGTGATGATATTCTGATAAAAATAGCTGAACTGATCCGAAATGCGGCTACCGGAGATACTCTGTACGGGCGTCTCGGGAATGATAAATTCGGTGTGATGCTGCAACGTGATAAATACAGGGAATCTATTTTTTCAGGCGACATCCAGAGAATGACGCATTTGCGCGAGGACATGTTTTATCCCATCATAATCCATATGGGCGTTTATGAGATTACGGATCGCAGGATCACTCCGTCGGTAATGTTTGACCGCGCGTTTTTGGCTGTTGCTACCATAAAAAACGATATACAAAAACGTATTGCTTATTATGATTCGAATCTTCGCGAGGATATGCTGTGGGAGCAGAGGATTTCCGGCTCTATCGATGCCGGTCTCGATGCTGAGCAGATAATCCCGTATATGCAGCCACAGGTAAATGCAGATGGCGAGATAATGGGTGTGGAGCTGTTGGCGAGATGGATGCATCCGACCGAGGGATTTCTGCGCCCGAAACAGTTCTTGCCTACACTTGAGAAAAACGGGTATGTAGTTCGTCTCGACAGTTATATGTGGGAGAGGGCATGCCGGACGCTCAAGCGTTGGGAGGAAAACGGATGGAACGACATGTATATCTCGGTAAATATATCGCCGCTTGACTTTTTCTTTGTAGATGTCGTGGAGATAATGACAAAGCTGATTGATCAGTATGAAATTGAACCGAAAAAGCTGCGTCTTGAGATTACCGAGAATACCATGATGTACGATGCAAAACGGCGCATAGATACGATAGACCGTTTAAGAGAAATGGGATTCATTGTGGAAATGGATGATTTCGGAAATGGTTTCTCGTCACTGAATATGCTCAAGGATATGCCGATTGATGTGATAAAAATTGACATGGCATTTTTGGAGGAGACGAGGGATGTGAGCCGGGCCAAACAGATACTCGAGTCCATGATCGTCCTGGCAAAACACCTTACGATACCGGTTATTACAGAGGGTGTCGAAACTCAGGAGCAGTTGGAGTTCCTGATCAATATGGGCTGCGATATGTTCCAGGGTTACTATTTCGAACGCGCGATTCCGATCGATGAATTTGAGAAAAAGTATATCCGTCAGGGAAATTGCCGGATAGTACCGGGGAGCGGAACAACGCAGGAGGATTAGAATCAGAAAATATAACGGATAATATGTGACAGAAACTAAACTATTGAGGTAAATGAGATGCTCTATTTGAATGATTACAATGAAGGAAATAAAATATCAGGCGTATATCTTTGCAAACAAAAACAGATCCTGAAAACTAAGGCAGGGAAAACATATTATTCTCTGATTTTGCAGGACAAAACCGCGACGATGGATGCAAAAATATGGGAGATCAGTGCCGCGATATCTGAGTTTGATTCCCTTGATTATATTGCGTGTGAGGGGACAGTTACAAGTTTTCAGGGAAATCTCCAGGCAAATATTAATCGAGTACGGATTGCGGATGAGGGAGAGTATGATCCCGTCGATTTCATTCCGACCACAGATAAAAATATAGATGAAATGAAATCGGAATTGGCCGGTTTTGTTGACAGTATAAATAACGAATATCTGAAAAAATTATTGAAGTACTATTTCACTGACGGAAATGAGTTTTATTCAAAATTTATAGCTCACAGCGCTGCCAAGAGCGTACACCATTCGTTTTACGGCGGACTTCTTGAACACACTCTCGCGGTGACTCGTATGTGTGAACTTTTTTCAAAACAGTATCCTCGCATCAACAGGGATCTGCTGATAACCGCCTCGCTCCTGCATGACATGGGCAAGGTATATGAGTTGACTGATTTTCCGGCGAATGATTATTCGGATGAGGGAAATCTGATGGGGCATATTTATATAGGCGCGCGAAAAATCGAAAATACGTGTGAGTCCATTGACGGTTTTCCGGAGAAACTGCGCGCAGAGTTGATTCATTGCATTCTGGCTCACCACGGCAAGCTGGAATATGGCTCGCCCAAAACACCCGGACTCATCGAGGCGCTGGCGCTGCATATGGCGGATAATACAGACGCAAAACTTCAGACCATGACAGAGGCTCTGAATGGGGCAGGAAACAACATGGAGTGGCTTGGAACCAATCGCTTTTTAGAGAGCAACATCAGACAGACGCGTTCTAAATGAGCTGAGGACGACACCGTTAGTGTAATGTGATATTTGTTGAGGTGACATAGATGCCGGAGAAAAATCAGGTATGCGAACTGACTATTGACAAATACGGAAATTCAGGAGAGGGTATAGGCCGTTTGGACGGGTATACCCTTTTTGTAAAAGGCGCTCTCCCCGGTGAACGTGTGCGTGTGATCATAACGAAAACAAATAAAAAGTATGGCTATGCCAGACTGCTGTCTGTGGAGGAGGCATCCCCCGAACGTGTCCGGCCGCGCTGTCCGGTGGCAAAAATGTGCGGGGGCTGTGATTTGCAGCATATCGGTTATGAGGAGCAGCTTCGGTTCAAGACGGAACGGGTGCGTGAATGTTTGGAGAGGATCGGCGGTGTCGCAGTTGATTCATCGATTGCCGCCCCGGAGCGGATTAAAACAGAGGTCATCGGTTGTGAGAATCCTGAGGGTGAATATGTGCCCTGGTACTATCGAAACAAAGCGCAGTTCCCTGTCGGTACTGATGAGAACGGTGTTCCCTTGGTTGGTTTTTTCGCGTCACGCTCTCATAGGATCATTCCGTGTGAACACTGCCTGCTGCAGGATTCACAGGTAAATCGAATGCTTTCTATCGTCATGTCGTATTTGAGAGAACTTGACAGGGAATGGCGTGATGAGATGAATGCGTCCGGAGCTGAGCTGTCGTCAGTAAACGGAGGAGTCAGAGACAAACAGAGCGGTGTAAAACAGAACAGATGCGTGACAACAGGACTCGTTTATGACGAAACCACTCATACCGGATGGCTTCGAAATATCTATATCCGACGGGGGTATGCAACAAACCAGACATTAATCTGTCTCGTGGTTAATGACAGACTGACCGATGATTACATGACCGGTGCCGGAAGCCGGTATCATCTGGAACGGTTGGTCGAGCGCATCGGAAATGAACCGGGCATGACTACTGTTTGCCTGAACGAAAATCGTAAACGCACCAATGTAGTTATGGGAGAAAAAATCGTTGCTCTTTCGGGAAACGGATATATTGAAGATATGGTCGGACGAGTCCGATACCGGATTGCGCCTGAGAGTTTTTATCAGGTTAATCCGCACGTGACAAAAAGACTCTATGAAAAAGCGCTCGAATACTCAGGATTGACAGATGGAGCGAAACATGGCTCCGGAAATTTTCCATCGGCAGTAGTCTGGGATCTTTATTGCGGCATCGGTACAATCGGACTTTTTATGGCAAAATATGCCCGAAAGGTGATTGGTGTTGAGGTGGTTCCGCAGGCTATCGAGGATGCCCGTTTCAATGCGCGGATCAATGGGATAACAAATGCGGAATTCATCTGCGGTGCGGCTGAGGAAATAATACAAGGCGTGACCGAAAGCGATAACCGACACGGTGATGACGATACGGACAGTAACACGATGTTCATAAACGGATCGAAAGAGACATCGGGTCTGGACTCTCCGGATATAGTTGTATTGGATCCCCCTCGCAAAGGTTGTGATGAAAAACTCTTAACCGCCATAGCGACTGCATCACCATCGCGTATTGTCTATGTCAGTTGCGATCCTGCAACACTCGCCCGTGACATAGCCCGTCTCGCTCCATACGGTTACGAGGTAAAAAAAGTATGTGTCGTTGACCAATTCTGGCAGACAAGGCATGTGGAAACGGTATGTCTGCTGATTAGATCATAGTTCAACGAAGGCTGCTTCAAACTGTAATAATTGAAGTATCAACAAGATATTCTTTGCGTGAAATAGGAGCAAAAGCATGACCAACGATGATAAATCCCTCGCCTGGGAGGAGATACGCACTGAGCATATCGTACAGGATAAATGGATCGATTTTCGCCGGTCGGCGTACAGGTTTCCGGACGGACGCGAGTTCGAGCCGTTTTACAGCTACAGCCGCCGTGATTATTGTGTGATCGTGGCATCAGACGAGGACGGAAACTATCTCTGTGTCCGTCAGTTCCGCCAGGGGATAGGCGAGGTGACAACGGAGTTTCCCGCCGGCGGGATTGAGCGTAGCGACGGCCGGGAGTATATTGGCAGGAGCCATTCCAGGCAAGATTCTTATTCCGAACAAGCCTGCCTCTCTGACCAAAATGGTCATCCCGGGCAAGCTTGCTATCCTGAGCGAAACGAAGGATCTAAAACCTCTGCTGAAGACGCCCTCACAGCGGCGAAACGAGAGCTGCTGGAGGAGACCGGTTACGAGTCGGACGAGTGGACGCACATGCTCACGATCCCGTCGAATGCCACCATCGCGGATAACTATGCTCATCTGTTTATCGCGAAAAACTGTCGCAAGGTAGCGGGGCAGTCGTTAGATGAAACAGAGTGTCTGAATGTGACCACACATACTGCTGAGGAAATCGACCGCCTGATTTTTGAGGGTGATTTCAAACAGGCGATGCATGTTACGGCATGGCTGCTGTCAAAAAACCATGAATAACAATCTATGCTTCGGATGAGATGTTCATGTAAACGTTGATAAATCAGTGCAAAAATATAACGACAGGATGAGGTAAAATAAATGGCAAATTCAAAAGAAAAAAGCTTCCGCAAAATAAAAAGATCCTACACATGGCTGTCCGTTGTGACACTTGTATTTGTATTGATTATTTCAGCCGCGCTGATCAACGGAGCACTCGTTTTTTTCACTTTGTATTCCGTCAATTCAAAGGTTGACAATCAATATGAATATGTAAAAAGCATGGCGTCGATTTATGAGAAAAGTTCTGACAGAGAAAACGCATCTCTTCGTGATGTTCTGATAAATGAATGCCCGAATTTTGTCGTGCTGGATAAAAACAGAAATGACATAGACGGACATGGAATTAATTCCTGCAGTGATGTAGGAGGGCATTTGGGTTTTCTCTACGCTGACAGGGATTACGTTGTTTATGAGGACACTGATGATACGATATTGGAATTCAAAAGCATAGGATGGTTTCAACCTGATTTGTGGCTGCTCAGAGACGAGGTAATGGATTCACTCGGCGCGGATAAACCGGATCCGGACGAAATGGATCCGGGTTTTGAAGAGGACAACTCTCTTGATAGTATTGATAAATCTGAGATCGTTGACATGCCGGTCTGGATGGAAACCGGACTGTCGAACGGCAATCGGTTTATTGTAAAAACGAATATCCAGATACGCGCATTGGATGTGGTAGTATTTGTGATTGTGGCTGCCTGTCTCAACATGATTCTGCTTATAATTACGATTGCCTGGCTGATCAGGATTATCCGCGGTATTATTCGCAGGAAAAAAACCGAGGAACTATTTCTCGTGGATGAGGTAACACGGAGCAACAACTGGATGGGCTTTTTACTGAATGGAGAGCGCATTTTGAAAAAAGGAAAAAATGCGGATAAACGTTACGCGATGATACATCTCGTAATAGTAAAATATCGTAATTATTGCATGTGTCATTCGCTGGAGGAGGGACGGAGAATTCTGTTCAATATTTCCTCACTGATCAACCGGACGCTTAAGCCCAAATCCGAATTGAGCGCGCATGTGAGTTCATCCTCGTTTGTGATACTGATCGAGGCGGAAAACGGTGACGAGGTAAAGTTTCGGTTTGATAGGCTGTTGGAGAGTCTGAAAAACGCGGATATGCAAATGAATACGCCCAGGCAGCCCGGACACAGTGATACGTTCCACACCTTCAATTTTCAGGCGGGAGTACAGTATATAGAGCCCAATATTATTGACGGGAAAAAGAAAAAGCGCAAGACAATAGATATTGAACAGTATTATAACAATGCCGTTACCGCAAAATCCACCCTCGAGGTTACGGATGATGACGGTATTGCTTTCTTTGACAGCAAACTGATGGAGGATGAGCGTTGGGTTGACATGGTGGAGGAGCACCAGCAGAAGGCTCTGGATAACGAGGAGTTTATTGTTTATTATCAACCCAAATATTCGCCGGATAAAGCGGAACTGATTGGCGCAGAGGCATTGATACGCTGGCAGTCACCGGATTTCGGGTTTGTTCCTCCGGGACGTTTCATACCTGTATTTGAGAAAAACGGTTTCATTACATCCATCGATCACTATATGATATGTCATGTGGCAGCGGATCAGAAAAGATGGCTTGACGCGGGGATGGAATGTGTACCCGTTTCCGTGAATGTATCCCGCGCGCATTTCGCTGAGCCGGACCTCGCGGAGCAGATCCGGAATATGGTGGACTCCGTCGGTACGCCTCATGAATACATAGAAATAGAGTTGACGGAGAGCGCATTTTTCGATGATAAAAATGCGATTATTGATACTATAGAACGATTGAAATCATACGGGTTTTCCGTGTCAATGGACGATTTCGGTTCGGGTTATTCATCGCTTAATTCACTCAAGGACATGAATCTGGATGTATTAAAACTTGATGCAGAATTTTTCCGCGGTAATGCAGATCCGGATCGAAAGGAAGCTGTTGTTTCCGAGGCGATAAAATTAGCCAAGAGACTCAACATGCGCACCGTAGCAGAGGGCGTCGAGGACAAGGATGAGGTAGAATTCTTGAAAAAGCAGGGCTGCGACATGATACAGGGTTATTATTTCGCAAAACCGATGCCGGGTGACGAATATGAGGAGCGAATGAAGGAAAAATATCACATGCCGGAGGAGGATTAATGAGCCTGTTTGATTGGTATCCACAACCGGACGGGTTCAGTCAGATAATCATACAAGATTGGAGGAGGGAAAATAAATGGAAACAGAAGAAAACAAGCCGGTAGAATCCATGGCAGATTTTGAGGATGAAATCAATGCATCTCTCATGAGATTCCATGAGGGCGATGTCGTGCACGGAACGATAATAAGTGTTGAGGAGGAGGAAGTCCTGGTCGACCTGCACACCTATTCACAGGGAGTGATCATGCCGGAGGAATACAGTGATGATCCGTCGTTCCACGCGATGGATGAATTGCGTACCGGTGATCCGATCACGGCGGTGGTCCTTGATTCCGATGACGGGCAGGGGCGTGTCCTGCTCTCGCGCAGGGAGGCGGTGAGAGATGATGCCTGGGAAAAACTGAAGGACGCGATGGAAAATCATATAGTACTGAAGGTTAAGGTGCATGCTTCGGTAAACGGTGGCGTGATCACATATGTGGAGGGACAGCGAGCATTTATCCCCGCGTCGCAGCTGGCGTTAGATTACGTAGAGGATGTTGATGAATTTGTTGGAAAAACACTGCAGGTTGTTGTGATCACATGTGACCGGGAACATGACAAGCTCGTCCTGTCTGCCAGGGAGGTCGAGCGCGAGCTGGCAGCGGCAGCGCACGATAAAAAGATCAACGCTCTCCAGAAAGGATACATTACCGAGGGCGAGGTGGTGCGGATTGAGCACTATGGCTGTTTTGTTGATATCGGTGACAACCTGACGGGGTTAGTTCATATCTCAGAGATTTCCGACAAGTTTTTGAAATCTCCGAAGGAGGTTGTAAAATACGGCGATCGTGTCAAGGTAAAAATCCTTTCCGTCGAGGATGGCAAAATCCGACTGAGCATGAAACAGGCAATGGAGGACGACGCGCCGGAACTTGAGGATGAGGATAGGGAACCGCTCGAATATCATGACGAGGATGTCAGTGTCAGTCCTTTGGCGGGAATGCTCGCCGGCATCAAGCTGGATGACTGACATACATTTTTTTTGTAAATAGATGTCGAAAAGGAGATCAGATAAACATGCAATGATTATAGGAAAGGTGGAATTATCAGATGACATTAGAAGAGTATATGAGAGAACTGTTATTGATGAGGAAACAGTACGGACAGGAGGAGGAATTGTATCCGTTGATCAATATTCTCTTGCGTGAGAATGATAATGTAAAGCATCTCTCTGTCAGGCATGTTGCAGATGCTCCAGGAAAACCCGGAGTAAATAAAGGGAAGATAGTCGGTGCAAATACATATTTATTATACGGTTATGCAAGCATGCCGGATTTGGTGATTTTTGATGAGAATTGCGATTTGCTTATCGGGGGTGAACCCCAAAAGGATATAATTCTAAAACAAATTGATAATATGTATGGTTGTGTAGAGGCAAAAATTGTTGCCAGCTCTCATCCGGTTGATGATATAAAAGGTGAGAATGAATCGGTAAAACCAGAAGAATGCAATAGTGCTTTGGGACAACTGATAGGGGAATTGTTATGGTATGGAAGAGTGCTGTATACTAATGGTTTGGTATGGAAATATCTTGAACTAAAATCTGTTGAATATAAACGTAATGATGAATTAATAACTGTGGATGACAAGAGAAAAAATGGTGTAGATGCCCAAAAACGATTTTTGCTGAATGAATTATTGGATGTGAATGAATACAATAATGAAAGTAGAAATTTCAGTTTTGAAGAATGGTCGAAAAACTTTTATTGGATTAATAGTGTAAAAGAATGTACAATACTATCAGTCGAAATCGGAAATCTTTCAGATATTTATAATACTTATATTAATAGTTTCCTTAAATCTGAAATACCATTAAAAGAAATCCTAAAAGAAATCGCTTCGAAAGATGATTTAATAAAGGGGTGGAATGGATTAAAAACAAATCTGGCTTGTATAGATTGGACAGGAACAAATACATATGATCAGTTCACTCATGCCGGAAAGGAGCCATTAAATGAACTACCGAAATGACAAACACGGCGAGCCGATATCCCTGCTGGGATACGGCTGCATGCGGTTTACTAAAAAGGGGAAAAACATAGACCTTGACAAGGCGGAAAAAGAACTGCGGACTGCGATTGATGCCGGCGTAAATTATCTGGATACCGCCTACATTTATCCCGGAAGCGAGGTGGCAGTCGGGGAGATTCTCGCGCGAACCGGCTTACGTAATAAGGTGAATCTTGCGACTAAACTCCCCGGTTACATGATAAAAAGCGAGAAGTCCATTGAGAAGCATTTTCAGGAACAGTTGTCGCGCCTGCAAACCGACCACATCGACTATTATTTAATGCACATGCTGACGGATTTGCAGTCATGGAACAAACTCTGTGATCTCGGAATCAAGGATTGGATACGAGAGAAAAAGGAGTCCGGCGCGATCCGGAATATCGGGTTTTCATTTCACGGAAACAGCGACCGCTTTTTACAGATATTGAACGCGTATGAATCTGACGGACCGTCCGCCGGAGTTGGCGGCATGGGCGCGTCGTTGGGGAACGGCTCTGGTGAAGTTCTGGGTTCCGGCGTTAAAAAGAGCATGTGGGATTTCTGTCAGATCCAGTATAACTATCTCGATGAAACGACTCAGGCAGGTGTGATTGGCCTTCGCGCTGCAGCAGAAAAAGGAATTCCTGTTATCATTATGGAGCCGCTGCGTGGCGGAAAACTCGTAGACATGTTGCCGGAGAAGGCCAGAGAACTGATACGAAACGATCCGAAAAAAAGAACCCCGGCGGAGCTGGCACTGCGCTATGCCGCCGCCCCGTCCCAGGTCTGCATGGTCCTCTCCGGCATGAGCGCCCTGGAGCAGGTGCGGGAGAACGTGAGCTTCATGGCCGAGCCTCTGCCCCTGAACGAGGCCGAGCAGGAGGCCGTGGAGAAGATCCGCACCCAT
>JAGABX010000121.1 GCA_017614395.1 Eubacterium sp. | reverse complement strand
GGTGAAATACAAAAAGAACAAAGAAGATAATAATTTAATCCAGATCTATGTTAACGGCAAGAGGATATATAAAAAGAAAGGCTACTACATCATACCGCAGGTTAGAATTCTGCAGTTTGATAAAAAGAAACAGCTGATTGAAGCAGGATATACAGGTGAGGATGGCTGGAATTCAATTCACCTCTACGGCTATCAAAAAAAGAAATGGAAAATGGTCCGGAACCTGAACGATTGCGGAATATCCAAAAAATACAGTTACGGCGGCAACGCGAATATCAAGTGTATCGATGCTGACTGCATCCGGGTAGAATATTCCCATCAGATGCCCATGATCGGCGCCGATAAATTCGTTTTTACATATTACTACGACGGAAATCAGTTGAATAAAACATCGGGAGATGTAGTGATCAAAATAAACAAATACAAGGAAGGAACCTACAACGCAACCGGATACAAAGCCAATACTGAATTAGTGGCTAAACGTAAAATGACTGTGTATGCCGACGCAAACACATCATCCGAAAAGATCGCTGAAATACATAAGAATGACTCTGTTGTATTCTTTTTAATGAGAGTCGTATCCAAGAGACCCTGGTTCTACGTCATAACGAAAGATACCGTCGGCTGGCTTCCTGCTGACATTCAACGGGAAGATGACAATGACAGCAGCAATGACGGGCAAGGATACTATTTCAAGTGGCTGTTTTTCTATGGTTGAAACGAGACGGTGCCTGCCGGGTGACTCACGCCTGAAACCCTCGGCACCGATGCAGCGTTAGGAAATACCGGTCCTCACTCCTCTGACGAGCGACTCACTCCGACGATGAGCTGGGGACCGTCTTTTTCCATTACAAGCCCCGCCCTCAGGCTGACTTTTTCTGTTTCACCACCCAGCAACAATCGATACTGGATTTTATAAACTCGTCCGTTTTTCACTTTTTCCAAAATCTGATCACGCGAGAATACCGCCATAAAATATTCCAAATCATCCGGATGGATCGCAGCTTCTATGTTTACCCGCGAATCCGAGAAGAAATCCAAGCCTGCTTTCGGCGCTCCCAACTCGGAGTATTCATTGGATGCGCTGTATTCCATGTAGTTTCCGGTATCCGGATCTATAGAATAGATCGCGATAAAATCACCCATAAGCGTGGAAATTCTCGCATAGGTAATCTGTTCCTCCCGGAGACGCTCAAGCATTTCCTGTTGCCGCATCTGGGAATCCACATTGTTCACACCGATGATGATATGATGATCGTCCGTACTGATGCGAACAATCTTCATGTTGACATAGGTCGGAACACCGTCAATCATCAGCCTGTAGGTATGCACAAACACTCCCTGTTCATCCAGCGTATGCAAAATGTTCTCTCTCGTAAAAAGCGCCAGAAATCCATCTCTGTCATCCTCGTAGATGAGTTCACCAACATCCTTGCGGCTCTCATTGAAAAAGTTCTCGCCGTGTCTCTCAACCGAAATTCCCCGGCCATTCTTGTCTGGTGAATAAACCATAAACTGTTCTGTTTCCAGATTCACGTAATACAGGAAAACATAGTCAGAGGACAGTGCCTGCGCAACATCCGAATAGGTAATCTGCTCCTCCGGCAGCGGCGTTATCTCAAGTACCACGCCGACATAGGCGGCAACATCCCTGATAGGATTGTCCGCTATTTTTTTTACCATGGCATGAACGGTGGATCCGTCATTACCCCTTTCTTCCAGAAATACTTTCTGCCCATCCTCATGGCATCTCTCAATCGCATTCATCAGCTCAGGGCCGGTATGATCGCTGAGTTCCTTGAACCTGTCCACAAAATCACGATAGGATTTGTTACAACGCACTAACCGAGCATTCTCCCCATCATACTCCAGTATTACCATAGGCAGAGTGTCAAAATAATGCTTGGAGGATTCCATATCATCCGCGTATACCGAGCTCAGGTTGTACATATTGATCGATCCTACCACTCGATGATATTCTGTCTCCTCTGGATTCTCAAACCCAATCTGCATTCCATTTTTAATTCTTTCACGTATCTCATCTACAGGAACCGGTTTGCAGAAATAGAATCCCTGCATTTTAGTACATCCAATCTCAGTCAGGAAATCCGCCTGTTCCGCCGTTTCCACGCCCTCACAGACGGTCTCAATACCGAGGCTCTGCGTCATCCTCATGAGCTCTGTCAATAGCACCCTCGCATTCGGGCCGCTGTCTAACTGGCGCATGAACCGCATATCAAATTTGATAAGATCAAACGGAATATCCCTGAGCATATCCAAAGATGAGTAACCGCTTCCGAAATCATCCATCCAGACCTTGAAACCGAGTTTTTGGAATCTGCTAACCTGCTCGAGCATATAATCGGGGTTTTCTCCGACTACGCTCTCCGTAATCTCAATGGTGATCAGCTCCTTGTCCACACCGGCCGCTGTAACCCGGTTATCAATTTCCGCCACGATGTCGCAGGCTTCAAAATCCGTTCGTGAGAGATTTACAGACACAGGCACAACATAGATACCACGCTTTTTCTGCTCTTTAATCCTTTCGAGAATGATATCCACAATATGGAGATCGACCCTGTAAATGAGCCTTGTTTCCTCCAGGATCGGTATAAAATCTGCCGGCGAGAGCATTCCCCTGTTTGGGTCTATCCATCTGGCCAGCGCCTCCTCATCACAGACCTTCCGATTAGTTGCACGAATTATCGGCTGATAAAATGCCGTAACCCAGTTTTCCTCCAACGCCCTGTCGAGGTTTTCAACAATATACTGACGATTAGTCTCTCGCGAGAGCATTTTGTCATCAAAATACGCATAGCTTGATTCGTTCTCATCCCGATTAGTTTCACAGGCATACTTGGCGCGGTCACAGGCCAGAGATGTTTCCACGAGCCCCATTGAATCCAGATATATTCCGGCCATTACAGGCAGAGACCGGCCACTGTTTACTCTCCTTGCTTCCGTAAACACTCTGTCAAGACGTTTTTCCAGATCAGCCTCTTCGGTAAAAAGTGAAAAATGATCCTGTCCGAAACGACTGCAATTCTCCTCGCCAAATACCTCAACAAGTATTGTCGCGATGCATTTGATCAGCACATCACCCTCGGCAAAGCCGTACTTTTTATTGTAATACTTCATCCCGTTAAGATTGATGAAAACTATTGCCGACGGAATGCCCTGTTCATGCATGTTCTTGCGCCAGTTCTCGGCATACTTGAAAAATGCAGACATTCGTGGAAGTCCTGTCAGGTGGTCATAATTGGTTTCCTGGACTAAGCTTCGTATGCGAAAGGATTCGTCAACCGACTGATCCGATGAATGACCAATCCGGTTCTCGCCGTCACGATCGGGATTCTGCTCATAAAATAGCCTTTTATCCTCGTACATGTTCTCATCCGCACGCCGGAGTGCCATACGTACATTTCGGCTATCCGCCTCCACGGCACCACCCATCGCGAACACGAGGTTCACATATTTTTTACAGGCCTTCCGAACCTCGTCTATCCGCCTGTCCAAATCCTCTTTGGTTACATCCGTGACTATTATTGAGAACTCATCACCGCCGGCACGGAATATTTGGCTCTCATCAAACACCTCACGCAGAGCATTTGCCGCGTTTTTCAGCAACAGATCACCTGCCGCGTGTCCCTCTATGTCATTTACAGCCTTGAGCCCGTTGAGGTCCGCAAACACCACCCCGACCGACCGTTTGTCCTGATCATTCGCACTGCACAGGGAGGACACATAATTATTCATCTCATTACGGTTCATAACGCCGGTCAGGAGATCCCTGGAGCTCAGGGTTCTCAGCTTATTCAAAAGCAAATAATT
>JAGABX010000120.1 GCA_017614395.1 Eubacterium sp. | reverse complement strand
GTTATGGCCTCGGCAACCGGACAGTTTCGGTCAGATAATCATTCAAGATTGGAGGAGGTGTTGACATGATAGGATCACTTAACCAGCAGATTGGACGGCGTTTGCGCGAGGTTAGAAATAAAGCAGGGCTTACCTGTGAACAGATGGCTGATCTGCTCGAGATCAGCGACTCTCACTACAGAAAGATTGAACGCGGAGTTTATGAACTTAAAACAGAAAAATTAGTCAGGCTAAGGCTGATGCTTGGTGTGGATCCGCTTTTTCTGCTGATGGGGGAAACGAGGGAACGAATTGATTCGTATGACGCTGATGATGAAAACGAAACGGAAAATAAAACTAAAACCAAAAAGGATAAGGCAAGTGCAAGGGAAATCAATGTAATAAAGGAATTGTTCAGATATTGCCGGGCTGTATCGGATATAGAGCGTGAACGGGATGCAGCATTTGAGATCAGTCATGTCAGGCAGATGGATGAAGACTGGTTTTCTGATGATATAGATGCCGATTGAAGCCGGTGTGCGGACGTGTGGAGCGGAAACCATCCGAATTTGCGAGTAAAGCAATTATTAAAGCTGGTGTTTGGTTATGGAGGTGAATATGCCTTGTGTTTTGATTTATGGTGCTGAGAGCTCCGTTATAAAGCAAATGGGTGACAGAGTCCCGGATAGCGAAGTCCTGATAACGAGAAACGCAGCAGAGGTAAAAAAACATATCTGCTATAATGAAATCACCATGATAATCATAGACCTTGAGTGGAGAGAGAAAAAGGGGGTGGAATTGGCGGATTATATACGTCAGGTTCCCAGGCAGTGCATGACTCCCATACTTTTTCTCGCAAACAACAGAAAGCTTGAATGGTGGGCGTTTCATGAGATCCATTGTTATGACTATATTATAAAACCGATCGCTCCTATGCAGATCATGCAGATTCTGGTGCTGTGTATGAAGCGTATGGCTGATAACGAGAAAAACAGACCGATCATTTTTACTGTCGGGAAGGACCGATATCCGATATATCCACGTGAGATACTTTATCTGGATAGGACTGACAGGTCGGTTACTATACATACAACAACGATCAATCTGAGGGTTCCGTCACTGAGCCTCGGGGAGTTTGTGGATGTTTTCGGGGAACAGTTTGTCCGGATACACAGAGGAACCGTGGTCAATCGGAGCTATATCCGTTGCATAGATCTGAAAAACATGGTCCTTGAGATGAAAAACGGATGCGGATATCTGGATATCGGGCGGACATATATCGGAGCTGTCCGCAAAGAATTTGACGAAACGAATTTCAAGTTATATAATACCGGTAAATAACTATAGGAGGCATGATGTCCCGATTCGGAAGTGTGCGTCGGAATCCCCGGTGGGAGTGTTCGGGCGCCGGAAGTGTGGACAACATGGATTTACCGGTATGAAAAGGATTTATCTGATAAGGCATGGGCGTCAGGATTCAAAACTTTGTAATGTTGATGTGGACTTAAGCGATGAGGGCAGGGCTCAGGCGCGTCTGGCAGGGGAACGTATGAGGAATTACGGTGTGGAGAGAGTGTTCACGTCTGATTTGAAGCGCGCTATCGAGACGGGGAAGATCATTGCGGAGATTCTCGGTGTGGATACGGAAATCCTGTCAGATATAGAGGAGATTCATTTCGGCGGGTTCACTGGCAAGACCGATGAACAGATCAAATCTTTGTACGGGAGTTTTCAGAAGGAGAGGCGCCGGCATGAGGCGGATATTCCGTTTCCGGTCGGAGGTGAGTGCGGTGCGGATGTTGCCAGGCGGGCCATGCCTGTCCTGCGTCAGGTGGCGGAGCGCGAGGAGAATGCAACAGTGATCGTGACGCACGGGGGAGTGATAAGGTCGCTTTGTTGCGAGATTCTCGGCGCCGATCAGAAGGACAAACTTAAATTCGGTGTGGATTTGGAAAACGGGAGCATAACGGAGTTGTTGTTTGATCCGGAGAGAGGCTTTTTCTTTTTGGAACGGTTTAACGACTACGCTCATCTTGAGAATTCTCCGGAGCTTTTACGACAGGGCTGGAAGACATCGCTTGAGAGAGAGTAACTGCTGTGCTATCGTGGTTATGATTGACAACAAATGCAAATTATGCGATAATTAAATTGAGTGAAAAGGAAGATGCCATGTGCTGACACAGAAAACACGAAATAAACCAATAGCTATTACTGACATAGCTATTAGCAAGGTACCTAGGACACGGATACAAGGCTTTACATCTGAGCAAAACGCTCGAGTCCAAGAATTACACAAAGAAGTATTACAAACTGCTCAAGAATTAAATCAAAAGTATCATAACGATGAAATGGAAGCCGCAATTCTACTTGATTTGTTTGATATGAACACATATTGGAAAGTTGAAGGGAAAAAACCTCGCAGAGTTAGGATGAAAGACAATCCAGAAGCAAATACCGCTATGCAGACATGGAACACCAACCGGTTTCTGTTAATGCATAATCATCCAAGTACGGGCACTTTTTCTGCAAAAGACATATTAACATTTTGCAATACAGATTCCATTTACATACTAACAGTTATTGCCAATAACGGCACCGTATATATTTTAAGAAAAGGAATTCATTTCGATGCAGTTGCTTTTTTAAATGAATATGGTGATTTAATAGAACAGATTGGTGATTGTCCCAATAATGCCACACAAGCTGTAAAAAAACTTCTTAAATATGCATACAAGTACGATTTATACTATAAGAAAGGAGCTGCAAGAATATGATGAATACAATGCCAAGAACGCCATTTATTGCCCCTAATGCAAAAGCCCCTTCAAAAGAAGAATTAGCACGCAGAAAAAGAAAGTATTATAGGCTTTTAAGCATAGGTGTCGATCCAACCTTGCTTGTAGACGAAGAATCCGAAAGAGAAAATCCTTATATAATTGAGGCTATGGTTCTAATCAATGAAGACAAGGATGTTCCTCCAGAACTACTTGAAAAAATCAACCGGTTTAACCAAGAGAATAAAACAAATAGAACTGGCATTCATAGTTAAACATATGTCGCGGGAACTGTCTATGGCACTATCAAGTGGGATCAGACAGACACCGAATCAAGTATGGAATACTTGAAGGTGATTCGAAGAAATTAGCTTGAGAGAGTAAGATAAATCGGCAAATTTTCCGTCGTGGCTCGCACGGGACTTGCAAACTGTAGTGGTGCCGGTCCGGTGCGAGGACCATCGACGGAACAATTTGCCTTTTTTTGTTGCAATTTGATTCAAGGTATGGTACTATAAGTAATGTTTGCATACAAGATGTAAGAGTATAGGGAGTTTTCTATGAGTTTTCGCGATGCAATAAATGAACGGGTTGTGATACTGGATGGGGCTACGGGAACGTCGTTGCAGAGAGCAGGGATGCCGGCCGGCGTGTGTCCGGAGCAGTGGGTTCTCGAGCATCCTGATGTTTTTGTGGACTTGCAGAAACGGTATATTGAGGCAGGCAGTGATGTCCTCTATACCATGACTTTCAGTTGCAACAGGATCAAACTTGCGGAGTACGGACTCGAAACACGTCAGCGCGAGATGACGATTGAATTGGTGTCATTAAGCCATCGCGCGATAGAGGAGTCCGGCACCGGACGTGAGATATATGTTTTCGGGGATCTATCGATGACCGGTAAACAATTGCGTCCGGTTGGTGATATGGAATTTGAGGAACTCGTTGAGATATATAAAGAAGAAGTCCGCTACATGGAGGAGGCCGGTGTTGACGGATACGCGATAGAGACGATGATGAGCCTGCAGGAGTGCCGTGCGGCATTGCTCGCTGTCAAGGAAGTCAGTGATAAGCCTGTTATCGTAACCATGACCTACGAGAGCGACGGCAGGTCGCTTTTCGGAACCGAGCCGGGAACGGCAGTCAGCGTTTTGCAGGCAATGGGAGCCGATGCTGTCGGTCTCAACTGCAGCACCGGACCGGAAAAAATGGAACCGATCGTTGAACGAATGTGCAGATTTGCGCGCGTTCCCATTGTTGTCAAGCCAAATGCCGGAATGCCGACGCTCATAGACGGTGAAACCCGGTATGACCTGGAACCGGATGAATTTACAGAGCAGATGAAACCGCTGATCTCAGCCGGCGCTACCATTGTCGGTGGCTGTTGCGGCACGGATGAGCGGTATATTCAGGGATTATATGATTATGTGAGCAAAACTCACACCAGCGCTCGCGCTAAGGTTGTCAGTCGGGTCTTAACAACCGAACGAAACCTGGTTGAGATAGACCTTGATGGCCCGTTCATCATCGTCGGCGAGCGCATAAACCCAACAGGCAAGAAAGCTCTCCAGGCCGAACTGCGGGATGGCAGCACCGATATGGTCATTTCGTTCGCTGAGGAGCAGGTTGCGTGCGGAGCGGGCGTTCTCGATGTCAATATGGGCATGAGCGGGATAGATGAAAAAGCAATGATGTTGCGGGTTATAGAGGAGGTATCCATGGCTGCGGATGTGCCGTTGTCCATTGACTCGAGCGACCCCGATGTAATTGAAGCCGCGCTGAGAGTTTATCCGGGCCGCGCGCTGATCAATTCCGTTTCTCTCGAACCCGGAAAGGCCGAAAAGCTGCTCCCTCTCGCGAAAAAGTACGGAGCAATGGTCATCCTGTTGCCCCTGACCGAAAAAGGTCTCCCTGAGAATATTGAGGAGAAGCATGCGGCGATAGACCGGTTGTGTGAATTGGCTCATGAGGCAGGACTCAGTGATGAGGATCTGGTTGTTGACGGACTTGTAGCGACAGTTGGAGCGAATCCGCTGGCGGCTCGGGAGGTTCTGACGACCGTTTCGTATTGCAAGAAAGAAAAGAATCTTGCAACAATATGCGGGTTGTCTAATATTTCATTCGGTCTGCCCGAACGCAGCGCGATCAATTCGACGTTCCTGACAATGGCTATCGCACAGGGACTGACTATGGCAATCTCAAATCCGGGACAGGTTCTCCTTACGAATGCAGCGTTGGCAGCCGATTTGCTGTTGGCGAAGGAAGGCAGTGATACAGCCTATATCGAAGGGGTTCGCCCGTATGAGACGGCTACATCTGCAGGTCAGGGTGTTACAGGCGGAGCCGGCATGGGGACTGTTGCATCAGGAAACAGCTCCGGAGGGGCGACCGGAACGGGAACTGTTAACGTGGGCGGTGTTGCCGGAGGCGTCAGCAGAGAAGGACTGACGGGTGAGGAACCCGAGCTTTTTATAGCTATTTTGAAAGGAAAAAAAGCAAAACTCGTTGAGCTGATCGATGAACGGCTGGATTCCGGAGAACAGCCGGGAGAAATCATAAGCGAAATCCTGATCCCTGCGATCAATCATGTAGGTCAGTTGTATGAGAAAAAGATATACTTTTTGCCCCAGTTGATTTCTGCGGCCGAGGCCATGAAACAGGCAGTTGATTATCTGGAACCGAAAATGGCGGAAGGGCAGGAACGTAAAAAGCTCGAAACGATCATTATGGCAACAGTTGAGGGTGATGTTCACGACATCGGGAAAAATTTAGTTGTGCTGATGCTGAAAAACTACGGCTATGACGTAATCGATCTCGGCAAGGATGTTCCATCTGAGGTGATAATAGATGCCGCGGAGGAGCATAACGCCTCCGTAATCGGGCTGTCGGCTCTGATGACTACGACAATGACGGCGATGCCGGAGGTTGTTCGTCTCAGGAACGAGCGGGGACTGGAAACCCGTGTTGTTGTCGGCGGCGCATGCGTCACCGAGGATTACGCCAGGGAGATCGGCGCCGACGGTTACTCGGATGATGCATCGGAAGCGGTTAAGTTGGTTAACAAACTGTTGAATCACTGATGTGTTGCAACAATAGTCATTGAATAAAGAAACTACGATTCGGTAGGAGAGTAAATTATGAGTAGTAGCAAATCGTATACCGGCGGCGTAGACGTCGTCATTCCGGTTTTCAGACCGGATAAAAAGTTTGACAGCTTGATGGAGATGCTCGGAAAGCAGAGCGTGCCGGTCGGGAACATCTTTTTGATGCAGACGCTCTCAGGCAATGAGGAGTTAGATAACGAACTTACGAAAAAGCTGCTCGATTTACCGAAGGTGATCGTAACGACACTTCCGAAATCGGCGTTTGACCATGGCGGCACACGTAACAAGGGCGCGTCATTGTCAGATGCGGAGTACCTGCTTTTTATGACACAGGATGCCGTGCCGACAGATGATAAACTGATCGAAAAACTCCTGAAGGCTTTAGAGGATGAGACTGTGGCGTCGGCGTATGCCAGACAACTCGCGGCTGACAGAGCGGATGAGTTGGAGCAGTTCTCAAGAAGGTTTAACTATCCTGAGGAAGGCCGGGTTAAATCAAAGGAAGATTTAGATGAGCTCGGAATAAAAACCTATTTCTGTTCCAATGTGTGCGCTCTTTATAAACACAGGATTTATGATGAGTTGGGTGGGTTTGTTCGGCACACCATCTTTAATGAAGACAGCATCATGGCGGCAAACACGATTGATGCCGGCTATAAGATTGCTTATGTGGCTGATGCAACTGTGGTTCACTCGCACAGATACACGTACAGACAGCAGTTTTCCCGTAATTTTGATCTTGCGGTGTCACAGGAGCAGTATAAAAGGATATTCTCACGGGTTAAGTCAGAATCAGAAGGAATAAAGCTCGTCAGGGATACGGCGGTGCATCTCATAAAAAACGATCAGTGGTTTATGCTGCCGGATCTCATATGTCAGAGCGGATTTAAGTACGCCGGCTATCTGATGGGGAAAAAATACCGGCATTTTCCCCGGGATGTCGTTAAAATGATGTCCATGAACAAATCCTATTGGGACGAAAAAAAGCATTCGACCGGGAAATCAGACGGGGACAACGATCACTCGCAGGAGGCCTGATTGACTGACGGAAAAATATAATATGCTTCAGAGGATAATTAACTAATGGAAACGATTGATATTGTATTGGCAACCTACAACGGTGAGAAATACCTACCTGAGCAGTTGGATTCGTTGCTGGCTCAGACATATACCGATTTGAGGATACTTGTGTTCGATGACGGATCAACGGATGAAACGCTGAGTATCCTTTCCGACTATGCGGCACGGTATGAGAACATAACTGTTTATAAAAATAAAAGAAATCTCGGATATACGAAGAACTTTTTACACGGCGTCAAATATACGACGGCGGATTTTGTCATGTTCTGCGATCAGGACGATATATGGAATCCTGACAAGGTCGAGAGAACATATTCGGTCATGAAGAATGAAAAAACTGTGGGAACCAAACCTGTTCTGGTATTCACAGACGCTGAAATCTACGACGGTAGAATGCGGAAAAAACGCAGTTTTCAGAAAACAACACATCTTAATTCAAAAAAGGTTGACTTATCTCATATTTTGATGGAAAATAAATGTATGGGTTGTACCGCTATGGTAAACAGGGCACTGATAGAGAAAATAGAGCGTATTCCGTCTGATATCAGATATCATGACTGGTGGATGATGCTGATCGCAGCCGCTTTCGGAAAAATCATTTATCTCGACGAAATGACGCTGAGATATCGCCAGCACGGGGACAATGAGGTTGGTGGCGCGGGATTTGCCGCTCAGGTTAAAAATCGTTTAGGATCTGTTTCACGCCAGCGCAGGGCGGTACGTGAGACGTACAGACAGGGAAGGGTGTTTTACCTGCTGTACATGGAAACGATGCCGGACAGAGAACGTAAGACAGCGGAAGCCTTTGCCGGAATGGAGCGTTCCTCATGGATGACGAGGCGCGTCACGGCATTGCGCTATGGCTTTTTAAAAAGCGGTATTGTGAGAAATATCGGATTGTTATTGTTAATGTAGGATGGAGGATTGCATGGCAAAGGAGCAGGCAAAAACAAATAAACAAACAAATAAATCGGTACAGAAGAAAAAGAAAAAGAGTACGGGCCGTGTGATCGGCAAAGTTTTTTTGGTTTTCGGAGTTCTTTTGTCCGCGGTGGTAGGCGTGATGGCTGCCAATCTCGTTCATCGCGGTGACAAGGCGCTCGGAATGATCAACTATGATACGAGCGGGACTCTGGAGCAGGTTGATCTGTCAAAATACCAATTGTCCTCCGACACGCAGGTGGTAAACATCCTGTTGGTCGGTGCTGACAAAAACCTGGATGAGCAGGATGCCGAGGATGCGGAGAGACGATCGGATTCCATGATGATCGCAACTATGGACATAAAGCATCAGAAACTGAAACTGACATCCCTGATGCGTGACATGTATGTGGCGATTCCCGGACATGGCAACCAAAAACTGAACGCAGCGTACTCACTCGGCGGTATCCAGCTGTTATACGAGACGATCGCGCAGAATTTCGGAGTCAGGATGGACGGATACGCAGAGGTGAATTTTGACGCGTTTGTCAATGTGATAGATCTGCTCGGAGGAATCGAGGTCAATCTGACACAGTCCGAGTCGGATAACCTCAATTCGACCAACTATATAAAGAGAAAGAAATACCGGAACACCAAGGTCGGCAAACAGATATTCAACGGATATCAGGCTCTGGGATACTGCAGGATCCGTCACGGTAAAAAGAACGCGAACGGAAAATATCCCGGAGTATATACAGCCAGTGGAAAAGGCGATGACTACGGACGTGTGGAACGCCAGCGTCTGACTATCCAGGCTATTCTGGACAAGGTAAAGAAAATGTCTCCGACCGAGCTGATCGACCTTGCGGCGGATGTTTTGCCGAACGTGACAACGGATATAGTCAAGGACGAAATATACAGTTACATGATCACAGTGGTGCAGATGGGAACAACCCAACTGAACCAGTTCTCGCTTCCGGTTGATGGAACATATACCAATCAGACCGTCGGCGGACAGCAGGTTTTGGTGCCGGATATCACCAGCAACAAGGCGGCGCTGAAGAAGTTCATTTTTAATTCTTGACAATCTCGCAAAGGATAAGTATAATATAGGACGTTATGGTAAATGGATTTTGCCGTAACGTCCTATAATTCATATATGAGAGGACAGCGTACGATGAGCAAGGTGGTATTGTCAATATTTGTTAACAACCGTTCCGGTGTGTTGAGCCGTGTGGCGGGTCTTTTTTCGAGACGCGGTTACAATATTGACAGTCTGACCGTCGGAGAAACGGAGGATCCGAAATACTCCCGCATGACGGTGGCGGTGACCGGTGATGACATCATTCTCGACCAAATCAAAAAACAGGTCAACAAGCTCGAGGACGTTGTCTCCGTGAAGGAACTCGCAGGAGAGCATTCGGTGTACCGTGAGCTTGTTTTGGTAAAGGTCAGGGCGACACGGGATGACCTGCCCACCATCAATGCGATTGCAGACATATTTCGTGGCAAGATAGATGATGTCTCCGATGATTCCATGATCATTGAGATGACAGGAAACCAGGCCAAGGTAGATGTCCTGATCCAGCGGATGGAGGGCTACGGTATCGAGGTGTTGGAGCTCGTTCGCACTGGGATTACGGGACTTGCAAGAGGAAATGAGTAGATTGGTTTATAGTCGCATCCGAGTCTGATTCACCTGCTCGGGTGCTGAGAGAACACATATACACCGATTTAATATTTGTTCAATAATGATTGCAACCGGAATTCCGGATGCTATATATCAAACTATATGTAAAGGTTTAGGAGGTAAGAAACCATGTCAGGAGCAAAGATTTTTTATGAGAGCGACTGTGATCTTTCCGCATTGGATGGTCAGACAATCGCTGTTATCGGTTACGGAAGCCAGGGACACGCGCAGGCTCTGAATGCGAAGGAGTCAGGATGCAATGTCATCATTGGTTTGTATGAAGGATCCAAATCCTGGAAAAAGGCTGAGGAGCAGGGATTCAAGGTGTTCACGGCTGCAGAGGCTGCAAAGCAGGCTGATGTTATCATGATCCTGATCAACGATGAGAAACAGGCAGCTCTGTACAAGGAGTCAATCGAGCCGAATCTGGAGGCCGGTAATATGCTCATGTTCTCACATGGTTTCAATATTCATTTCGGCCAGATCGTTCCGCCGGCTGATGTTGACGTTACGATGATCGCTCCGAAAGCACCGGGACACACTGTTCGCAGCGAGTATCAGGCAGGCAAGGGTACACCGTGTCTGATCGCTGTTCATCAGGATGCCACAGGCAAGGCACAGCAGAAAGCGCTCGCATATGCGCTTGCCATCGGTGGTGCGCGCGCAGGTGTTTTGGAGACTACGTTCCGCACTGAGACGGAGACAGACCTGTTCGGTGAGCAGGCGGTTTTGTGTGGCGGTGTTTGCGCACTCATGCAGGCAGGCTTTGAGACTCTGGTTGAGGCAGGCTATGATCCGAGAAATGCATATTTCGAGTGCATCCATGAGATGAAGCTCATAGTAGACCTTATCTATCAGAGTGGTTTCGCAGGCATGCGTTATTCAATTTCGAACACTGCTGAGTACGGTGATTACGTAACCGGACCGAAAATCATTACTGAGGATACCAAGAAGGCTATGAAAAAGATCCTTTCGGATATCCAGGACGGAACCTTCGCCAAGGATTTCCTTCTCGATATGTCCAGCGCAGGCGGTCAGGTTCATTTCAAGGCTATGCGCAAAAAAGCATCCGAGCATCCGTCAGAGATTGTCGGCGAGAGCATCAGAAAGCTGTATAGCTGGAGCTCAGAGGATAAACTGATTAATAACTAATGAAAAAAATCCAAATGGGCGCGCAGACATCAGCCTGCGCGCTTTTTTTAAAGAAGGCGCAATATGATTAAACTGGTGGTCAGCGACATAGACGGCACCCTCGTTCCCGATGGCAGTGGGGAGGGAATAATAAACCCTGAATACTTTGAAGTGATTCGTTTGATGAAGGACAGGGGCATCACCTTTGTTGCATGTTCGGGGCGTCAGTATGCCAGTATGTACAGGGTGTTTCGCCCGGTTGCGGATGATATCTATTTTATCTGCGAGGGAGGCGGGTTCGTCAGTAACGGACGCCGGGAAACATTGCACAGTGTTACCCTGCCCCCGGAAACCGTGCGTGAGATCATACACGACGCAAAGCAGATACCGCAGCTAGACATCATGGTTGCGGGTGTTAAACAATCGTATTGCAGGAGCCGCGACAGTGAACTGTACCGGTGGATGGTCAATGATTACGGCTTTGATATGGAGGCTGTCGGAGATCTTGAAAAAGGCGTTGATGATGATGTGCTGAAGGTTTCCCTCTATCATCGCAATGCTGCCGAAGCTCTGACTGAGGAATGGTTTCGCCCTAAATGGGAGACGAGGGTAAAGGCGGTTCTTGCCGGAATTCAGTGGCTGGACATGGTCTCATTTGAATCCGGAAAAGGAACGGCGCTTGCTTTTTTACAGAAACACCTTGGAGTAAAGCCCTCCGAAACGATAGTATTCGGTGATAACGAGAATGATATAGAGATGTTTGCTCATGCGGGAAAATCATATGCTGTAGGGAATGCGCGTGAGGAGGTCAGAACCATGGCGGATGAGGTTTGCCCGCCTATGGAAGAGGATGGAGTATTACAGGTCTTGAAAAAAATCTGATAATATGATATAATACCTTTTTAGGGCTGGAACAGTCCTGAATATCGTTGTTCCCGAACGAGTCGGGAAAGAGGAGAATTAGAGATATGAAGATAGTTCATGCTTTTTACGGCAGAGGCAAAGGAAAAACATCAGCCGCGCTGGGACAGGCTCTGCGTGACGTGGAGGACGGAGAGAGAGTAACGATCATTCAGTTTCTGAAAGGAAAGGGCGGAGAGGAATTCAAAATTTTCGAACGTCTCGAGCCCGAGGTTCAGTTTTTCAGATTTGATAAATCGGAGTCTTTTTACCTTGACCTGTCATTAGAGGAAAAAGAAGAAGAAAAGCAAAACATCCTGAACGGGGTACACTATGCCCGCAAGGTCATTGAGACCGGCGAGAGCAATATAATAGTATTGGATGAGCTTTTAGGCGTGCTGGATTTAGGCATACTTGATATCGAGCATGTCAGGGAACTGCTGACTATGGACGGAGATTACCGGAAACTCTATGTGACCGGAAACACCCTGCCGGAGGAATTGGTTCCGTATTTCAATGTTATCAGCGAGATAGAACTGAAAAAGGATGAGACGGTCTGAATTGTCAGAGTTTAGGTTTATAGTTGTCATTAGTAGTTGAAGCAGATAGTTGTATTCTGCATTTATGAAATGGAGGGAGATTATGGCAATATTTGAGGGAGCAGGAGTTGCGCTGGTAACACCGATGCATGAAGACGGCAGTGTGAATTATGAAAAATTAGAGGAAATCCTCGAGATGCAGATTGAGGGTGGGACAGATGCCATCATCAGTTGCGGAACGACCGGAGAGGCGTCTACTTTGTCTGAAAAAGAACACATGGACTGTGTGCGGTTTACATGTGAAAAAGTTAAGGGCCGCATCCCTGTGATCGCAGGGACCGGGTCCAATTCAACCGCTACGGCTATGCAGTTATCACGTGAGGCGGCCGAGGCAGGCGCGGATGCGCTGCTATTGGTAACTCCGTATTACAATAAGTCAACTCAGGGCGGATTGAAGGCACATTTCGGTTCGGTTGCAAAGGATACGGATCTGCCGATCATCCTCTACAATATTCCGGGGAGAACCGGAGTGAAGATTGAGGCTGAAACAGTGATTGATATGTGGAAGGAATTCCCCAACATAGTCGGAGTCAAGGATGCTACGGGTGATCTTTCGGAAACGGTTAAGGTTTTGAGCATGTCTGATGGCGGAATAGATGTTTATTCCGGAAATGATGACATTGTCGTGCCGTTAATGAGCGTGGGCGGAAAAGGAGTGATCTCCGTGCTGTCTAATATCATGCCGAGGGAGACGCATGATATGGTTGCTGCATGTTTTTCAGGTGATTATGAAAAAGCAGGAAAAATGCAGCTGAAATATTATGAACTGATCAAGGCTCGGTTTGTCGAGGTCAATCCGATTCCCGTGAAAAAAGCAATGAATCTCATGGGACTTGATGTCGGACCGTTGCGTCTGCCGTTGACCGAGATGGAGGACGCGCATGCGGCCATGTTAAAAAAAGCGATGACGGATGCAGGAATTAAACTGGCGTAAAGGGGGATGTATATATGACTAGAATAATCTTGTGCGGATGCTGCGGCGCTATGGGACGAATAATAACGGATTTGGCCCGCGATGATTCCGGGGTTGAGGTAGTTGCCGGAGTGGATGTGGTTCCGAATCGGGAAGTAAAATATCCGATCTTTGCTTCGATTGACGATTGCGAGATTGAGGCGGATGTAGTGATAGATTTTTCTCGACCTGATGCGCTGGCGGACATATTAAACTATTGCGAGCAGAGACAGATTCCGGCGGTATTATGTACGACAGGCTACAGTGACGAACAGTTAAACGATATTGAGGAAAGTACAAAACGAGTGCCCATTCTCAGGTCGGCTAATATGTCACTCGGAATCAATGTGCTCATGAAACTCCTGAAGGACGCAACGAAGGTTTTCGGAAACGAGGGTTTTGATATCGAGATTGTTGAAAAACACCATAACAAAAAGGTTGACGCGCCGTCGGGCACTGCGCTTGCCCTGGCGGATGCAGTGAATGACGCAGCGGGTAATTCGTACCATTACGTATATGACCGTTCGGAACGCAGCGAGGCGAGAGATGCACACGAAATCGGGATTTCAGCCGTTCGCGGCGGAACGATTGTCGGCGACCATGATGTGATATTTGCCGGAAGCGACGAGGTGATAACTTTTTCTCATCGCGCGTATTCCAAGGCGGTTTTCGGTAAAGGCGCTCTGGCGGCCGCAAAATTTATGAAAGGTCGCAAACCGGGACGTTACGACATGAGCGACGTGATCGGTGGATAAGACAGACAGCCCAAATGGGACTCAAACCGGGTAGGGATGGGTCCTGTTTGTTATTTTTAGGAGCGGCAACCGGACGGTTTCGGTCAGATAATCTATCAGGATTAGAGGAGGATTTATATGGAACCAATTACCATAGGCGAGGTATGTAAGGCCGTAAAAGGAGAATTGGCATGGGGCGACCCGGCAGGCATGGTTACGGGCGTTTACACGGACTCGCGAGAGGTGGGCCCGGGCAATCTGTTCGTACCGATCATCGGCGCGCGCGTAAATGCGCATGAATTCATCCCGGAGGTTTTGAAGCAGGGAGCAGCATGCGTGATTGCGTCCGAACGGGATTACATGGGCGAAACCGGAGCAGGGATCTATGTCGAGGATACGGTACAGGCATTACAGGATCTGGCGGCATGGTATCGGAGAAGGTTTGATATACCGGTCGTCGGTGTTACCGGCAGCGTCGGCAAAACCTCTACCAAGGAGATGATTGGTGCTGTCCTCGAGAAAAAGTACAATACACTGATCACCTATAAAAACATGAATTCCCAGGTGGGATTGCCACTCATGATGTTTCATCTGGATTCCTCAGTTGAGATGGCCGTGTTTGAAATGGGGATCAGCATTCCCGGCGAGATGAACAGGTTAGTTGACATCGCAGCCCCGGAGGCTGCGGTCATGACCAATATCGGTGTGTCCCACATCGGTAATCTGGGGAGCCGTGAAAACATCTGCGCGGAGAAGGGTCATATTATCCGCGAGTTTAGCGACAACGGCAAACTGTTTGCATGCGGAAACGGCGATTTGTATGACATGATACGCAAAAATATCCCATATGAATGCTGCGAGGGGCACTGCGGAACCTTTTTCTATGGGATAAAAAGTGAGTTTACCGGTGATGCGGGATCGCTGACCTATTATGCCGACAACATCCGGGCGGGCGAGAATGGCGAGATTTTTACCTTCCATTATCCGGAGGGCGAGATTGAGGTTTCCCTGTCCGTTCGCGGCGAGCACAACGTGACCAATGCCATGGCGGCGCTGGCGGTTGGGTTGAACTACGGCGTGCCGATTGAGGCAGCTGCGGCAGCTGTGGGCGCATACAAGCCTCTGTCCATGCGTGGGGAGATCCGCGAGGTAAACGGCATCCACCTGATTGATGATACCTATAACGCGAGCCCGGACTCCATCAGGAGTAATCTGCGCGCGCTGTTTTCATACCCGGACGTAAAACGCAGGATTGCCGTGCTCGGAGACGTGCTTGAGTTAGGGGAACGATCGGAGGAACTTCATCGCAGCGTCGGTGAGTATATCGAGAGCGAGGCGGAGAAGGGGCGTCGGCTTGATGCATTGTTCACTGTTGGTAACGAGAGCGAGGCAATTGTGAAGTATCTAACGGAGAACACGGACATCCCGGCCACGTCCTGCAAGGATAATTTTGAACTTGCGAATGCGGTGCGTGATGCATGGCGGCCGGGTGACTGGATCCTGTTCAAGGGCTCGCGGGGGATGCATCTCGATGAGGTCGTAGGGGCGCTGATGCGCACCGATGAGGAGGATTTATGAACGGGGAGATAGCAGAGGTAATTGTTGATATCTCTGTCGATTCGCTGGATCGGCCGTTTGAATATATAATACCGGAGAGCATGGCGGACGAGGTGCGCGAAGGCACTCCGGTGGTGATTCCGTTCGGACGGGGAAACCGTGAACTGCGTGGGTATGTGATACGAATTAAGGATACGAGCGTATGGGATCCGGCGAAGCTGAAGGAGATCATCGGTGTTCATCACGGCGAGGTTCCCATAGAGGGACAGCTGTTGTCATTGGCGGCGTGGATTCGTACACATTACGGCGGGACAATGAACGAAGCGATTCGAACTGTGCTGCCGGTTCGGACAAAGGTTAAGTCAGTGGAGGAACACTGGCTTAATTTAATTATCACGCCTGAGGAGGCCGGAATAGTTGCCGATGAGGAGGGGAAAAAACACCATGTCGCAAAAGAACGCCTGATAAGGGCGCTGATTGCTGAAGGCGAGCTCAGCGCTGCGCGGGCAAGAAATGAATACAAAACCACAAATTCGGTTATTGAAAGTCTGAAATCTGCCGGAGTGATCACCGTTACGGATGTCAGGAAGGAACGCCGACCGGATGAACTGGCATCAGCGAAGCAGGACAAAACTGCCACTGTTAATCTGAATGACGAGCAACAGACGGCGGTTGATACTGTTCTAGAGGATTACAGAGCAGGCATCAGGAAAACATATTTGCTGTACGGCGTTACAGGTTCGGGTAAAACCGAGGTTTATATCGAAATCCTGAAAAACATATTGAGTGAAGGGCGGCAGGCAATTGTCCTGATTCCGGAGATTGCCCTTACACATCAGATGGTCGAGAGGTTTGCGACCGTGTTCGGTGACCGGGTGAGCGTGCTCCACAGCAGGATGTCTGCGGGTGAGCGGTATGACCAGTTTGTGCGCGCCGAAAAACATGAGATTGACATCGTGGTCGGACCACGTTCGGCACTGTTTGTTCCGTTTGACCGGCTGGGAATGATCGTGGTGGACGAGGAGCATGAAAACAGCTATCAGAGCGAGAAAAGTCCCACCTATCATGCCGTGGAGGTGGCGTTGGAACGAGCGAGACGGTCAAATGCCTCGGTGGTGCTCGGGAGCGCCACGCCGTCCGTGAACAGTTACCGCGAGGCAACAGAAGGGCGCTATACGATGCTTTGCCTGAAGGAACGGGCGACGGGTGCGTCATTGCCGCAGGTTCACGTCATCGATTTGCGTGAGGAATTAAAGGCAAAAAACCACTCGATCCTCAGCCGTCTGTTGCATAAAAAGCTTGCAGAACGGCTGAATCGCGGTGAACAGTCCATGCTTTTTATAAACAGACGCGGATATGCAGGATTTGTCTCTTGCAGAAGTTGCGGTTATGTGGTAAAATGTTCCCATTGTGATGTCTCAATGACGGAGCATCGGAGCGGGAGGGGCTCACGTCTCGTTTGCCATTATTGTGGCAGCGAGCAGGCAATGCCGGCCAAATGTCCCGAATGCGGCTCCCCGTACATTGCAGCGTTTGGGTTGGGGACGGAAAAAGTATGCGAGTTAGTTCAGAAGGAATTTCCCGAAGCGAGAATACTCCGGATGGATGCGGACACGACTAAAAACAAGGGCGGCCACGAACGCGTGCTGGCACCGTTTCGCGAGGGCGAGGCGGACATTCTCGTGGGAACTCAGATGATCGTAAAGGGACACGATTTGCCGCACGTGACATTGGTGGGCGCAATCGCAGCGGATTTGAGCCTGCATCAGGCAGATTTTCACAGTTATGAACGGACGTTTCAGCTGCTTCGCCAGGCGGGAGGACGCGCGGGCCGGGGTGATTTGCCCGGTGAGTTCGTGATCCAGACTTATCAGCCGGAGGCGTATTGTATTCAGGCTGTGGCAACGGACGATGACAACCGGTTTTACGAGCAGGAATTGTGTTTCAGGGAGTTGGGCGGTTATCCGCCGTTTTCCCGGATGTTGATGCTCCGTGTGTCATCTGTAGATGAGAAACGCGCACGGAAGCTGGCTGACCGAATCGCAGAGATCGTTGATAAAACGGATTCAAAAAAACTGCAACGAATAGGGCCTGCGCCGGACAGATTGCCTTTCATCAACGACCAGCATCGTATCGCTCTTTTTATCAAGGCATCGGATGAGTCGGAGATCGACGGGGCTATGCGCCGGATCGACAGTGAACTGAATGGTTCGGATTTGTTGCGTGATTGTTATTTCCACTATGAGCGTGAATAGAAAAAAACAAAAGGATGGAGGCGTACGTAAATGGCAATTAGAAATATACGTGTTTACCCGGATGAGATATTGGAGAAGCCTTGCAAGCCGGTAAAAGCGATGACGGAAAAAATCCGTATTCTGATTGATGATATGTTTGAGACGATGTACAAGGCTGACGGAGTCGGACTCGCTGCGCCGCAGGTTGGTATTTTAAAAAGGCTTGCGATAGTAGATGTCACGGAGGATCACGACGATCCGATAGTCATGATCAATCCTGAGATACTGCGCACCTCCGGAGAACAGAGGGGCATGGAGGGATGCCTGTCAGTTCCGGAAAAAGCCGGCATAGTAACACGCCCGAATTATGTTCGCATCAAGGCGTTAGATGAGAATATGGAGGAAACGGTTATTGAGGGTGAGGGATTGCTTGCCCGCGCGCTTATCCATGAGATAGAGCACCTCGAGGGACATATGTATGTTGAAAAAGCAGAGGAAGGCCGGCTCTACAACTCGGATGAGGTAAAGGATGTAATGCAACGGGAAGGTTTCGAATGATTTTTCTCGAAAAAACTATTTGAGAAAGGTATACTGTTTTGAGAGTAATATTTATGGGGACGCCGGATTTTTCAGTGCCTGTGCTGCAGGGGCTGGCGGAGTCACCGGAGCATGAGGTGACTGCCGTGATCACCCAGCCTGATAAGGCAAGGGGGCGCAGCGGCAAGCCTGTTCCCACACCGGTCAGGATATATGCGGAGTCACAGGGAATCCCCGTATATACGCCTAAACGAGTGAAGGATCCGGAATTCGTAAACTTTTTAAAAACCATTCCATGTGATGTGATAGTTGTTATCGCATTCGGACAGATACTGTCACGTGATATACTGCAGTTGCCGCCGTTCGGATGCGTCAATGTGCATGCCTCACTTCTGCCGAGATGGCGCGGAGCGGCGCCGATACAGTGGGCGATAATTACCGGTGATACTGTGACCGGCGTGACTACTATGCAGATGGATGAGGGCATCGATACAGGCGATATGCTCCTGAAGAAAAAGGTTCAGATCGCTCCCGATGAGACCGGGGAAAGTCTGTTTGACAAATTGGCACCGATAGGGCGTGACCTTTTGCTGGAAACCCTGAAGTGCATAGAGGATGGAACTATCCGTCCCAAAAAGCAGAATGACGGGGATTCGACATATGCGAAAATGCTGACTAAGGAATTGGGAAGGATAGATTTTTCATGGGAGGCGGCACGCATAGAGCGATACATCCGTGCTCTGAGCGCGTGGCCGAACGTGTATTGCAGTTTTAACGGAAAAACCGTAAAGGTTTGGAGCGCCCGTGTGATTTCAGAGGAGAGCGGGCTGGCTCCCGGCACGGTCAGTTTTGTCGGGAAAAAGTGTTTCAGGCTGCAGACCGGCAAGGGGCAGCTGGAACTGCTGGAGCTGCAGATGGAAGGGAAAAAGAGGATGGATGCAGCCAGTTTCCTGAACGGCAATCGCATCGTGGTGGGCGAAACAAGATTCGAATAGGAGCTAATTCTGAATGGTTGATGTGCGGGGTTGCATTTATGAACTTGTATATGCCGTTATGGAAAAGGGCGACAAGAGTGATGTCTGTTTTCACAGAATAGCTGCGAGAGAGAAGATGGACAGTGTTACGACTGCGGCGTTCAAGAGGGAGTCTTATGGGACGATTGAGAGGATCGTGCTGTTAGATGCCATGATTCGCCGGTTTGCGGACAGACCTGTGAGGAGGATGGATCCCGATGTCAGGACATTGCTTCGGATGGGGTTTTATGAGCTTGAGTTTATGGATGCCATTCCGTATTATGCTTCGTGTGATTCTATAGCAGGCATGGCGGATACGCCCGGCAAAACCGGCTATATAAATGCTGTAATGAGAGGATATGTCCGTGAGCAGGAGGAACCGCCTCTCGTTGATCCATGGGAACGGCTTGATCCAAATGAGAAATATTGCATCCCGAGAGATCTGTGGGCGGTGCTTTCAAATAGCTACGGCAAGAAAACCACTGTCAAGATGGCAATGACTTTTTTGGAACGATCCGGAGAGGTAACTCTGCATCTTGATCCGAATAAAACCGATTTGGATTCATATATGAAATTGCTGGATGAACAGGGGATTGTTTCCAAGGAGCCGGGACGATACCTGCCAAACAATGTTATTATTAACGGAAGTCCGGAAATAGATACTCTGCCCGGTTACGACGAGGGATTGTTTTACGTACAGGATGAGGGTTCTCAATTACCGGTATTAGTTGCCGGCATTGAACCAGGACAGTCGATTGTGGATGTCTGCGGCGCGCCCGGCGGCAAGTCGATACATGCGCTTATGTGCCTGAACGGTACGGGGGTTGTCAGCATACGCGATGTCAATGAGAGAAAACTCTCTCGCATTCGCGAAAATATCAGCAGAATGCGATATGTTAACGCCGAGGTTAAGATGCGTGACGGTCGGAAAACAGATCGTTCATGGCATGAAAAAGCGGACGTTGTGCTGTGTGATGTTCCGTGCTCCGGATACGGGATTATCGGAAGGAAGCCTGAACTCAGATTCCGCTCACCGATAGATGTTAATGATCTGGTTGAGATACAGAGACAGATTGTTGAGGCATCCGTGCCTATGCTGAAACCGGGCGGAGTGCTGATTTACAGCACATGCACGCTGAACCCGAAGGAAAATGATGAGAATGCGGCGTGGATAGAGTCGGAGTTAGGGCTGGTGCCGGAGAGTCTGAATGAATTTCTGCCGGATTCATTGATCAACAGGCAGACATTTCTCGGGAGGTTGCAGGTTCTGCCTGGAATACAGCAGATGGATGGTTTTTTTGTTGCGCGTTTCCGAAAAGCTTAAACTTGATTTTTCTGCTGATTTGTGTTAAAATAATTTGGTGTGCTTAAAAACGGATGATCAAAGGAGCGGGAACCGGTTGCCCGCCGGTTTGGATTCGGTTCCGGAAAAGAGTGGAAATACTATATGAAAACAATACGGGATTTGGATCTCACGGTAATGACCGGACTTATGGATGAGCTTGGTGAGAAACCATTCCGTGCCAGGCAGTTATTTGAGTGGGTGCATGCGCGAGGGACAGCATCATTCGATGAGATGAGCAATCTGTCCAAAGCATTGCGCCGTGAATTGAGTGAGCGATTTATAATTGATCCGCTTCGGTTGTTGAAAAAGCAGGAGTCGGCTGACGGCAGCACGAAAAAATATCTGTTTGAGCTGCCGGACGGTGAAACTGTTGAGAGCGTGTGGATGCGCTACCGGCATGGGGACAGCATCTGTGTTTCCTCACAGGTTGGCTGCCGTATGGGCTGCACATTTTGCGCATCGACCTTAAACGGGCGAGTGAGGGATCTCACACCCGGTGAGATAATCTCGCAGATATATGACATCGAAAGGGATGTATATCGGGACACTGATGGAAGCAACAGTGCCGGCCATATCTCCGGTGTCATTATAATGGGAATGGGCGAGCCGTTTGATAATTATGACAATGTGATAGCATTTGTCAGGTTGTTGACGGATAGTAAAGGCCGTAATATGAGCGCCCGCAGTATTACGATATCCACTTGCGGGATTCCGGACGGCATAATCAGATTAGCTGAGGAAGGACTCCCGGTAACGTTGGCATTGAGTCTGCATGCACCGAATGATGGTTTGCGTCAGGCCATAATGCCGATTGCAAAAAAGTATCCGCTGAAGGATGTGTTAAGCGCGTGCGAATACTTTTTCAAAAAAACAGGGCGCCGCGTAACGTTTGAATACAGTCTGATGAAGGGTGTCAACGACAGTGATGCTGCCGCTGTGGAACTGTCTGAATTGTGCATGCGGCTTCAGAAAAAGGGAATGCCCGTTCACGTGAACCTGATTCCGCTGAACGAGGTGGCGGAGAGAAAGCTTACCCGCTCAAGGGAAGAGATCATACTCGGTTTTAAAAGAATACTTGAAAATAACAGAATAAATGTTACCGTAAGAAGAGAGATGGGGCATGAGATTGACGCGGCATGCGGTCAGCTCAGGCATAAACACACAGGGGATACTTTTTCAGGATAAACTATAGACAACATAAGGAGGCAGGATGTTGGAATCGTTTTCTATAACAGATACCGGGCGAATGCGGGACAACAACCAGGACAGCATTTTCTGCAGTGAGGAGGCTGTCGGTGTTTTTCCAAATTTATTTCTGGTAGCGGATGGCATGGGCGGTCATAACGCAGGCGACCTTGCTTCCCGAACATGTATCGACGCGTTTGTCAGTCAGTTGGGTGCAACTAATAAAAGGACACCTGTCAGTTGCATGGAGGATGCAATTCGCGAGGCTAATCGTGCTATTTTTGAAAAAGCAAAGGAAGATGTCCACTATCAGGGCATGGGCACTACTCTGGTCGGGATGACAATTGAGGAGGACACTGCCTATATTGTCAATATCGGGGATTCGCGCCTGTATCAGTTGCGCGAACAGCTGCGACAGATCACGACGGATCACTCACTTGTTGAGGAAATGGTTTTGTCCGGTGAGATTGACAAGGACGAGATGCGAACGCACCCGAATAAAAACATTATCACGCGGGCGCTCGGGACCACCGGTGATCCCAAACCGGATTGTTTTGAACTTGATACGCGTTCGGGCGATGTTTATCTGCTCTGCTCGGACGGGCTTTCAAACATGATTGATGACAAGACTATAGAGTCAGTTGTGAATGACGGAGAGAAATCTCTCGAAGAAATCGGGAAGAAACTTGTTGATATGGCAAATGAGGCCGGGGGCAAGGACAACATCAGTGTCGTGCTCGTCCGGATATAATAATAGAGGAGGCTGTTATAATGATTGTAAATATAGGGACTATCATCGGAAGCCGGTATGAAATACTGGAAAAAGTGGGGACCGGCGGAATGGCAGATGTATATCGGGCGAAGGATCACCGCCTGAATCGTTCTGTCGCGCTGAAAATTCTGAAAACCGAATACAGCGAGGATACCAAATTCGTTTCCAAATTCCGTCAGGAGGCGCAGGCGGTTGCCGCCATCACCCATCCGAATATCGTCAGCGTGTATGATGTCGGCGAAGAGGAGGGCATGCATTATATCGTCATGGAGTTTGTCGATGGTATTACGCTGAAACGATATATTGAGCAGAAGGGTAAACTGAAGGTTAAGGAGGCAGTCGGGATTGCATTGCAGATTGCAGCCGGACTCGATGCCGCACATGCGCATAATATTATCCATCGTGACATAAAACCACAGAACATTCTGATTTCACGCGACGGAACGGCAAAGGTATCAGATTTCGGTATCGCAAAAGCAGCCAGTTCAAATACGATCACGGCAAATGCGATGGGCTCCGTTCATTATATTTCGCCGGAACAGGCGAGGGGTGGATTCAGTGATGAAAAGAGTGATATCTATTCACTCGGTGTTACCCTGTACGAGATGCTCAGCGGAACTATGCCGTTCACTGGTGAGAGCGCGGTTGCGGTTGCTCTTGCACATATCCAGGAGGATGCTACTCCGCTGGCGGCGATTGACGCGACTATCCCGAAGGGCCTCAGCAATATCGTTGCGAAATGTATGCAGAAAAAGACAGAGATGCGCTATGCCTCGGCAGCCGATCTCATTGCGGACATGAAGATGTTCCTGCAGGATCCGAGTGGTGATTACGGTATAGTCAAATCTGTATATGCGGATTCTCAGACGATTTTTATTTCAAACAGTGATGTGAATACACTTAAGGACGCGTCCAGACAGCAGGCCGCGAACAGGGCTCCGGAATATGTCCAGGAGACGGATGAGGATGAAGAGGAGGATGTTGATCCGAAACTTGAAAAAGCATTGATTATCGGCAGTATTGCCGTGGCACTTATTATTTTTATCATCCTTATATTCCTGCTCGGGCGTTTTATCGGATTGTGGGGTTCCAGTTCATCAGAGACCGAACCAACACCGACACCCGAGGCGACAGCAACAGTTGATCCGGCGGCAGTGCCGGAGGGCAAGACCGTTATTCCGTCCGTATTCAATGCAACTCTTGATGCAGCAAAGGCTCTTCTTGATCAGAACGGTCTGAAATATCAGATTGAGGAACAGCAGAGTGATGAGGTTCAAAAAGGAAATGCCATAGGTACGTTCCCTGAGGCCGGTTCGACGGTTGACCAGGGATCTGAGGTAAAACTATATATCAGCTCAGGCAATAAAAAGACCGGTTTGATTAATGTACAGGGAGAGACTCTTGAGGAGGCAACTGCCGATCTTGAGTTAGCAGGTTATGTTGTCAACGTCGGTGATGAGGTGTTCAGCGATGTTGTAGAGGCTGGCAAGGTTGCATATACCGATCCTGAGGCGGGGTCTAAGGTTGAGGCCGGATCTACGGTGACTATCCACATCAGCAAAGGAAAGGAGATCCAGAAGATAGCAGTGCCGAATCTGCTCGGAATGACTCGTGACCAGGCAAAGCAGACTCTGGCAGACAACAAGCTTGCTTTAGGTAAAACGTCCAAGGAATACTCCGAGAGTTATGAGGCGGGTGAAATCTGCAGCCAGTCACCAAGCGGCAACAAGGAGGTTGATGAGGGAACTGCAGTTGACATTGTCGTGAGCAAGGGACCTGAACCGACTTATGCATATATCGGTTCTGTTACGATTGATAATCCATTTGATTTTGAAACTGACGATCCTGCAAAATTCCGTTTTGAATTGAAGCAGGGTTCCAACACGACACCGATTCTGACAGTTACGCTTGGATACGATGATTTTCCGTATACGCTGTCTGATGTGGAAGGTCATAGCGCCGATCCGGGTTCGGTGATCGTATATCAGGGCAATGAGAGGATCGCTTCGTACCCGATTACTTTCAAGAAGGTTCAGCAGTAGATGGGTACGGTTAAAGGAAAGATTATTCGTGGCGTCGGCGGGTTTTACTATTGTTTAACCCGCGACGCCACATCGTTTGCAGCGGGTTCCGGGATAATATACGAGTGTCGCGCAAAGGGGATATTCCGAAAGGATGATATAAAACCGCTTGTCGGAGATGATGTTGTTATCTCGGTTTTAGATGAGGAAAACAGGCTCGGAAATATCGACGAATTATTGCCGCGCAGGAATTCCCTGATCCGTCCGGCAGTGGCGAATGTTGATCAGGCGATGGTTGTTTTTTCACTGCATTCGCCGCGAATAAACAGGACGTTGCTCGACCGCTTTTTACTGATGATGGCTGTTCGTGATATACCTGTCTGGCTTTGTTTGACCAAGACGGATTTAGTCCGAGAGGACGCTGTTGCCGCGTTGGTTGATACTTATGAGCAGTGCACGGAGGGAGTGTTGCCGGTTTGCAACGTTACCGGGAGCGGAATTCGTTCTGTCCGCGCAGCGATGAAAGGGAAAACCACAGTTTTGGCCGGACCGTCCGGTGTCGGGAAATCATCCCTGGTTGCCAATCTTTTTCCTGACGCGGATCCCGAGGTCGGGAGTGTCAGTAAAAAGACGGAGCGCGGGAAGCATACCACGCGTCACAGCGAGTTGTTCTATTCGGATTCGGAAACCTTTTTACTCGATACACCGGGTTTTTCGTCGATCGATCTGCCGGATTTGCTGCCGGAGGAACTGTCGGGGTATATTCCGGAGTTTCAGCCGTATTTGGGGCAGTGCAGGTTTCAGATGTGTACACATATTCATGAGCCGGATTGCGGCGTGAGGGAGCATGTCGGCGACGACATTGATGAGGGGCGGTATGAGTCGTATCGGGGGATGTTCGATGAGTTGAACCAGCGTGCAATCAGACAAGGAATGAAAAAACGGTAATATGACTAACAAACCACACCGCAGATTCTGCTCAGTGTCAACGTGACTAACAAACCACACCGCAGATTCTGTTGATCCTACGGGATACGCTTTCGCCTTAAATTAACGCAGCGGTGCTAGGCTCGAAAATACCTCGCCAAGCACCGGCGTTAATTTGAGTCCCTCCGGATCTAACAGAAATCTGCTTTGTGTGGTTTGCGAGGACGTGACTGAAATATTCATCAAACTACATTTGGGCGTCTGCTCTGTGTGGTTTGCGGGGAGTGTAGTGATTGATTATAATAATTGGAGGTTGAGTGATGGAATATAAGCTGGCGCCGTCGATACTTGCAGCGGATGTTGCGTGTTTGGGGGAGCAGATTGAGGAGTTAGATGAGGCAGGCGCTGATTACGTGCATATCGATGTGATGGATGGGGTGTTTGTGCCGAATCTGTCGTTCGGGATTCCGGTGGTTGCGGGGTTGAGGCCACATTCTGATCTGTTTTTTGATGTCCACTTGATGCTGGTCAATCCAATGGAGTATATTCGTGATTTTGCGAATGCAGGCGCCGATGGAATCACTGTTCATGTGGAGGCATGTGGAGACAAACTTTATGATACGGTGATTAAAATATTGGGTTACGGAGTAAAACCGGCGGTGGCTATACGTCCTGATACCCCTATTGATCCGGTGTTGCCGGTGCTTGACAAGATTTCCATGGTGCTGGTGATGACGGTTTATCCGGGTTACGGCGGACAGAAGATCATCACGGATACTTTTTCCAAGATAAAAAAACTGCGGAGCCTGATTGAGGAAAAGGAGCTGTCTGTTGATATTGAGGTTGACGGCGGGATAACCATGGAGAATATCCGTGAGGTCAGGGATGCCGGGGCCAATGTGTTTGTGGCCGGCACAAAGGTTTTTAACGGAAACATTACTGCAAATATTGATGTTTTCAGAAAGATGCTGAAATAGAACGCAAGATTTTACAGCAGATGATTGACAGGCACAATATATTGTGTTATGATTGAAAGACCACCGATATGCGAGGGCGGTTACCTTCAACGTATGAGTATCATGCGGGCTTCCTGCATCCGGGGAGGTGATGCGAGTGGGAAAGTATGATGAAGGGAGAAAACGCTGGCTTGTGATTATTGAATTAGGTGCCATAGCGTCTGTGATCAGTGCGGTAGCCACTGTCATTGGGCTTATCTATGGTATCCATAAGGATAAAAAGCAAGAAAGCAACCCGCCAGACCAAGGTTAGGTTGCTTTCTTTTTAGTAACAAATAACCAAGGTAACCGCCTCTGTCGGTGGTACCCTCAGTTATTATTATATACAACACCTGTATATTTGTCAAGGAATGATTGAAGTGGATTGATCAAGATTGTAGGAGGAAGAATAAATGAAATTAGGAATAGTAGGTTTGCCGAATGTCGGAAAGAGCACACTTTTTAATTCGCTGACGAAGGCGGGAGCGGAATCGGCGAACTATCCGTTTTGTACCATTGATCCGAATGTGGGCGTGGTGCCGGTGCCGGATGAGCGAGTGGATGTGTTGGCCGAGATGCATAATTCGGCAAAAAAAGTTCCCGCTGTGATCGAATTTGTCGATATCGCAGGTCTGGTCAAGGGCGCGTCCAAGGGAGAGGGACTCGGCAACCAGTTCCTGTCGAATATCCGCGAGGTGGATGCCATAGTTCATGTGGTTCGTTGCTTTGAGGATGATAATATTGTGCATGTGGATGGCAGCATTGATCCGCTGCGCGATATTGAGACAATAAATCTTGAGTTGATCTTTTCAGATATCGAGATACTGGAGCGCCGTATCGCGAAGGTTTCACGCGGAGCCAATAATGATAAAAAACTGAAAAAAGAGTTGGAGTTTGTCCAGAGTATTAAGACGTTTCTCGAGGAGAACAAGCTCGCGAAAAACTATGAGGTTCCGGATGATGATGATATGAAGGCGTGGTTCCGTGAGTACAACCTCCTGACGGCGAAACCGGTGATCTATGCTGCCAATGTTGCCGAGGATGATCTGGCGGATGACGCTGCCGGAAATGAGCAGGTAAAAAAGGTTCGTGAGTTTGCGGCCGGAGAGAACTCCGAGGTGTTCGTGATCTGTGCACAGATTGAGCAGGAGATAGCAGAACTTGATGATGATGAGAAAAAGGAATTTCTTGAGGACCTCGGTATAGAGGAGGCGGGCCTGGAAAAGCTTATACGCGCCAGCTATCGTATCCTCGGTCTCATCAGCTTTTTAACAACCGGTCCCGACGAGACGAGGGCGTGGACAATTACAGAAGGAACGAAGGCACCGCAGGCGGCCGGCAAGATCCATACCGATTTTGAGAGGGGCTTTATCCGCGCCGAGGTGGTGTCCTATGACAACCTGATCGCGAACAACGGCATGAACGGTGCCAAGGAGAAGGGTCTCGTCCGTTCTGAGGGCAAGGAGTATGTAATGAAGGACGGCGACGTCGTGCTGTTCCGTTTCAATGTCTAGGAGTAAACAATGAATACAGCTGATGTAGCATTTCCGCATTTAGGAATTTATATTGGAAACCTGCCGAAAAATTTCAGCGTTTTCGGCATTACTATCGCCTTTTACGGCGTTATTATAGCAATCGGGATGCTGGCGGGATTGCTGATGGCGTGTAGGCAGGCGAAGGTTACCGGGCAGAAAACGAGTGTATACACCGATTATGTTGTATGGGGAATCATATTCTCGCTGATCGGAGCGAGACTGTACTATGTGATATTTGCATGGGACAAATACAAGGATAATCTGTGGAGTATATTTAATGTCCGAAACGGAGGTCTTGCAATTTACGGTGGCGTGATTGCGGCCTTTTTATCGGCATATATTTTCTGCAGAATCAAAAAGTTCAATTTCCTGTTGTTCTGGGACACGGCGCTGTGCGGATTGATACTCGGGCAGTGCATCGGCCGGTGGGGCAATTTCATGAATCAGGAGGCCTTCGGCGAATACACGGACAGTTTTTTAGCCATGCGTTTGAATGTGGCGAATGTCAACGCTAATAGCATTACCGATACTATGCGCGCGAATATGCAGACCATAGATGGTCAGAGCTTTATACAGGTTCATCCGACCTTTCTCTATGAATCGCTGTGGAATCTGATGGTTCTGCTGTTGATGGTTTTCTATACCAGGCATAAAAAGTTTCACGGCGAGATTGCCCTGTTATACCTTGTCGGTTACGGTGCGGGGCGTGTTTGGATCGAGGGACTGCGCACAGACCAGCTGCAGATCGGATCCACCGGAATTGCGGTGTCGCAGGTTCTGTCAGGTGTTCTCGTAGTCGGCGGCATTGTTCTGTGGATCATCTTCAGACGGCGGGCGAAGGGTGTACCGAGTGTCCCTGAGGCAATGAGGGCGACGACAAGCCCTCCGACCGAAACAGAGACAGATCACGCGGCAACGGAGTCCCAGACCGAAACAGAGACAGATCACGCGGCAACGGAGTCCCAGACCGAAACAGAGACAGATCACGCGGCAACGGAGTCCCAGACCGAAATGGAGACAGAGCATGTGGCAACGGAGTCCCCGGCTGAATCGCCGGATGAGACCGTTTCCGCTGAATGAAGAGATCACAGAAAGTGAATTTGAGGGGATGTAATTCTCTTTCTCAATTCGGAAGCCACAATGATGTTGACAGAGTCAGAATGGTTTGGTATAATCATCTCCAGTAGTGTATATTATTATTAAGGAGGTATTGATGTATGAAAAAGATTATGAGAATTCCCATGACTGCAGTGCTCGCATTTGCATTGATTTTTGGCGTGGGAGCAGTAAAACCTGCTAATGCTGCTACATTGAAGGGACTGGTTGCTCCAATTACTATCAAGGCTTCAGACGGTTGGGGATCAACGAACATCAGTCACTGGTTCGGACCGGATTCTTACACGACGGATTTTTCCGCATATAGTGTAAGTGCTGATGTTTATATCCCGAAAACTGCTTTTGCTAACGATGGCAAACCTGTGCATGTTAATGCCGAAATCAGTTTCTGGTTTGAAGATTTGGATAAATCAGGCTTGCTCCCGATGCTTCGTGAAAATGAGATTATGGTTGGATATGACAAGGATAACAACAATTACTGGTATAATGGTTGGAATGAGAGTGAGCAGAAGGATGTTGAGCTTCCCTTTGTAAAATCTGTTACTGCAGTAGATGACATGGTTAAGGTTGAGATTGTCGATGCGCCTGTATCATCAACACTCTATACAGACGAATGGGATGAAGCCACAGATTTCCAAAAACCATGGACAGATGCAATTCCGGAAAAGAACGGTCATATAAACGCCAGTGTTCGTTTGGGCGGTGAAACACCGTTTGCCGGCAAGTTTGCCGTATCAAATGTATCTGTAAAGGTTGGTGATAAGACTCTTACTGTTGATTATAATTCTAAAGAGAACATTGGAGATGCATGGGGAGACGTTGAGCAGAATATCGGCGAGTTGAAGGCTACCGGTTTCAACACCACAGCTCTTACAGTAGCGAAGACATCTGTTTCAGTAAAGGCAAAGAAGAGCGCATCAATCAAGGTTACAACAATGTTTGATGGCGATAAGGTTACTGTATCGTCCTCATCCAAAAAGATTGCAACCGCTACTTATAAAAAAGGAAAGGTTACCATAAAGGGGGTTAAAAAGGGCAAAGCCACCGTTACAGTAAAGGCAAACGGAGCGACCAAGAAGATCAAGGTCACCGTTAAGTAGTTTGATATAATACCGTCTGGTGGAAACAGTGGAACAAAACCTGAAAAAGTATTGACTGAGAAAGAATAGGAAACATGTATTTATCAAACAAAAAGCATCTGAAACCCTATATATAGTAATTGAATTATAACAAAATGTAATATGTTGTGATATCCCGAGAAATCGTTCTTTCTCGGGGTATTTTTTTTCGATTTTTTCAAAAAAATGCTTGCAATTTGTATCGAGGTGGAGTAAAATATAACCATAGTGGTGAAAAGTGGAGAGGTTTTCACACAAAGTGGTGATTTTGCATCCCTGCCTGGCGGCAGTTGGACATTATCCCGGATGTGAACTCTCCGAAACGAAAGGACACAGTTGTTATGTTCATGGGAACCTACGAGCACGGCATAGACGCGAAGGGGCGCGTGATCATTCCGGCAAAGCTTCGGGACGGATTGGGCGACTCCTTCGTCGTGACCGTAGGACTGGATGGATGTCTCTATGCCTATCCCATGGACGAGTGGGAGACTTTTTCAACGAAGTTAAAAGAACTCCCGGGAACGAAAGAGGCGAGAGCGTTACAGCGTACATTCATGGCAAATGCCGCCACTTGCGAATGTGATAAACAGGGACGCACCCTGATTCCCGCAGGACTGAGAGAATGTGTGGGCATCGACAAGGAGGTTGTGTTCATAGGCGTACTCGGCAAAGTTGAGATTTGGAGTAAGGATCGCTACGAGAGCGGTAATGATACGGCAGACCTTGATACGATTGCCGATCATATGTCAGAATTTGGATTAAGTTTTTAGGATAGAATATGGAATTCAGTCACAAATCAGTACTTCTCGATGAGGTGATCGAGAACTTGGCAATCAGACCGGACGGCATTTATGTTGACGGAACACTGGGAGGAGCCGGCCATTCTTCGGCTATACTTGCGAGGCTGGGGAGTGACGGGCGATTGATTGGTATAGACCAGGACGCGGAGGCGATAGCGGCTGCAAAACAAAAGCTAAAGGATGATCCCCGGGTGACGATCGTGAAAAGTAATTTCAGGGAAATCCGAAATGTTCTGCAGACGCTGTCAAATCCCGACCGGGGTAAACAGGAGAAATCCGCTGTTGATCAAACGCCGCCGTTACAGCCGGCAGACAATAACGGAAAGATTCGCGTCGATGGGATTTTACTTGATCTCGGGGTTTCATCGCACCAGTTTGATGATCGGGAGCGTGGCTTTTCCTATCACAGTGACGAACCTCTCGATATGCGGATGGACAGAGAGCAGGTTTTAACGGCAGCAGATATTGTCAACAATTATCCGCAGGATGAATTAAAAAGGATTCTTCGTGAATACGGCGAGGAAAAATACGCTGCATCGATTGCGGCGAATATAGTAAAGATAAGGGAAATAAACCCGATCCGGACAACAGGGGAATTAGTTGACATCATACGGGTTTCGATGCCGGAGAGGGAGAAAAATAAAAAAGGACATCCGGCGCGTAAAACGTTTCAGGCGCTTCGCATCGAGTGCAACAGGGAATTAGAAGTATTGCAATCTGTTTTAGATGACCTGGTTGATCTTCTGAAACCCGGTGGGAGACTGGCAATCATCACGTTTCATTCCCTGGAGGACCGGATCGTAAAAAAAGCATTTGCCACATGGGAAAACCCCTGCATTTGCCCGCCTGATTTTCCGGTGTGTGTATGTGGGAAAAAGTCTCTCGGGAAAATGGATCCTCATCGTCCCATTGTACCGACGGAAGATGAAATCGATGAGAATCCACGTTCGCGGAGCGCAAAGTTGAGAGTTTTTGTGAGGAGTTAAAATGAACGACAATAGTAGAAGAACACACAACAATGTATATGTTTTTGGTACGGCTGCAAGAAAATACGACACCATGCCGGATTTCAACGAACACGAGGGACGCCATGTAAACCGCGAGCCCAGGGTCATTGAACGTCCGAAAACCCATAGAAAACCGGACTTTTTAGCCATCGGTCTGATTGTGTTAACCTTCGTGGCAGTGATGGTCACAGGAATTATTTACTTAAATCTAAATTTTCAGTCTACCTATTTGTCAAAAAGTGTGGTAAAATTAGAAAGCGAGGTTGTGGAACTTCAAAAAAACAATGCCGCAACCGCAGAACAATTGGAGGATGGGGTAAACCTGAAAGAGATTTATAAAAGGGCTACCAAGGTTCTCGGTATGAAACCTGTGAAAAAGAGCCAGATCGTTATTTTTACCAGAAAGAATTCCACAGAGATACATCAGTATGGTGATATTCCGTCAAATTGAGCACTGTACAGGGGTGTATCCCGGTTTCGAGCTTTTTCCGGAATGACTATTACCCCCATATATCATGAGTGACAGACAACGATATGAACGGCGGGATGGCCGTCGTACACAAAAAAACAGAGTGAGAAAAAGACGATTTACAAGGAGCATGAGAACTACGCTTTTCTTCTTTTTTGCGCTCTTTTTTGTTTTGTTTGTTTTCCTGCTGATACAGATATATCTGCTTGATAAAAACGACGGGAACCGTTATCGCAAGGCGGCTCTGGCACAACAGTCATATACGAACTCGGTCCTGAATTATCAGAGAGGCGCCATACGTGACCGGAATGGCACTACAATGGCAGTCAGTATCCGAAAGTACAATCTTATTCTGGAACCGAGGACGTTGAATAACAATGATGAGATGCATTTACGCACTGTGGAAGCGTTGTCGACATATTTTAATATTCCGCGAGATGATATTGAGTCGATAATTTCCGGAAAACCCAATTCAATGTATGAGCATATTGACGACCTTCGGGAACTGACGGAGGAGCAGGTTAACGGATTTCGCGATAAACAGTCAGATGATGAGATGATCGACGGAGTCTGGTTTGAGGAGACTTATTCAAGAACCTATCCGTTGAATACCGTAGGCTGTAATCTGGTTGGTTTTTTAGGGAGTGACGATCAGGGCACCTACGGGATTGAGGAGAGTTACAATGATCAGTTGAACGGAACGGCCGGCCGTGAATATGGATATTTCGATTCAAACATGGATTTGCAGCGCACGGTTAAAAATGCGCGGGACGGAAACGAGATAATACTGACCATTGACGCACATGTCCAGCAGGTTGTTGAGGATCAGATCAAATGGTTCCAGAAAAAGAGTGGCGCCGGACCTGCAAAGCATGTCGGTGTTATGCTGATGAATCCTAACAACGGTGAGATTCTGGCCATGGCATCGGAGTCGACATTTGACCTTAATAATCCCAGGACTCTGGCTTCCATGTATCCGCTTGTTGAGATAGCTGAAATGGGTGAGGAGGAGAAAAAGGAAAACCTGATGAAGATGTGGTCGAATTTCTGCATCGGATCAGCATATGAGCCCGGTTCCACCTTCAAGCCGTTTACTATAGCAGCCGCGCTGGACGAGGCGGTTATTGATGAGGATTTTACCGTAAACTGTACTGGCGTGTTAGATGTCAGCGGTTCCGAGATACACTGTGCAAACAGGAGCGGGCATGGCGTTTTGGATCTCAGGCATATCCTGATGGAGTCCTGCAACGTCGGTCTTATGAAAATTGGCGCTAAATTAGGCCGTTCACTTTTTTCAAAATATACAAAACTGTACGGATTCGGTCAGCGTACCGGAATAGATCTGCCGGGAGAGACATCGGGACTGATTCATGATGTGAACGCATTGAATCCGGTTGAGCTTGCCACCAGCAGCTTCGGTCAGACACAGACAGTAACAATGATTCAGATGATGAGTGGATTCTGTTCGCTGATAAACGGCGGAAAGTATTACCAGCCTCATCTGGTGAAGGAGATCAGGACTGCGGAGGGTGATCCTGTTGAGCGTGTAGAACCGGTCATTGTGAAGGAAACAACCTCCGAAGGAACCAGCCGGACTTTGAGAAGTTACCTGAAGGATACTGTTACGGACGGAACCGCCGGACCTGCGGCCGTGGAGGGATATTCTGTCGGAGGCAAGACCGGAACAGCGGAGAAACGTCCTGTTTCAGAGAAGAATTACCTTGTCTCGTTCATAGGCGCTGTGCCAATTGAGGATCCTCAGATAGCCATATATGTTATTATTGATGAGCCTAATGTGGAGGATCAGGCGCATTCGACCTTTGCAACGTCGTTTGCGAGTCGTATCCTTAAGAAAGTTCTTCCGTTTTTAGGGATCTACGCTGAGGAGGATCCGAATGCAACTCCGAAGCCGGAATCCACAACGACGCCGGAACCTGCGGCTACATCGGAGGATGAGACAGAGACCGGGACCGATACAGAGCAGGAATCTGAGGATACTGAGGATGCGGAAACTGAAGACGAGCCGGCGGCTGAGGACGAGCATGAGCCGGAACAGGATACGGACAATGATGAACAGGACACAGAAGATACGTTTGAGGATGAGGCGGAACCGAATCAGGAACAGGGTGAGGAAAATGAGGGCGAATAATATCTTAGCGCGAGCGCTGATGTGAGTTGGCTTCCTGCTCGCACACGGGAAAAAGCGCCCCGTGTGGCTCTCATGAAGGCAACTCACACACTACGCTCCGCTACGGATAGGCGAGGTGCCCGAAATCATAGATTTCGACCTCGCTCTAGCCGCTCGCGCGAGATAGTCGGCACGAGTGATTGATGTAGTTTAGTTAGTATCCATAACAAATATAAAGCGAGGTGTGAATAAATGAATCTTGATTTTGTAAGAGAAGTCCTGCCGATCTTTTTATCATTTTCGGTGGTGGTAATTGTTCTGCCGTTTTTAATACCGATGTTAAGACGGCTGAAATTCGGACAGACAGAGAGAGAGGATGGGCCTCAGTCTCATTTGGCCAAAACAGGTACACCGACTATGGGCGGAATCGCGATACTGTTGGGTATTTTGATTCCCGCGCTTTTTTACCTGCGCACCTGTCCGGAGATCATACCTGTATTGATAATGACAATCGGATTCGGCGTGATCGGGTTTATCGATGATTTTATAAAGGTTGTTAAAAAGCGTTCGGACGGATTGAACGTGATACAGAAGCTCGCCTGTCAGTTTGTTCTCACCGGCGGATTCCTTTTCTATTACTTTTTAATTGAAAAGAAGGAGGCTATTGTCCACATTCCGTTTACGGATATGTGTTTTACAATGCCGGTCTGGCTTTTCTGTATTTTTGTGTTTTTTGTGGTGCTTGGAACTGTGAACGGAACCAATCTCACGGACGGACTTGACGGCCTGGTATCAAGCGTTACCGTTGTTGTGGCTATCTTTTTCATGATCGTTACCCGTATTGCCGCGCCGGGAATAGAGCCTATGTCCGGATTGTTGTTAGGAGGGCTTTTGGGCTTTTTACTGTTCAATTCACATCCGGCGAAGGTTTTCATGGGAGATACCGGTTCTCTCGCTATAGGAGGCTGGCTGTCGTCAGTCTGCATCATGCTGTATGATCCGCTGCTGATCATTCTTGTCGGGTTAATTTACTTGGTTGAATCGATTTCGGTATTATTGCAGGTCGGTTATTTCAAGATCAGCCACGGTAAGCGTATATTCCGCATGGCTCCGATTCATCATCATTTTGAGCTTGGCGGAATGTCGGAAACACAGATAGATACTGCATTTACAATTATAACCATGTTGATGTGCATTATAGCATTTTTCTCACACCCCGCCGGGATATAAACGAATCCGGAGTTGATCACATACCTATGAAACGGGTATTTTGTTCACCTGGAATACATGGGTGTATAAATGTTGCAATTTGTAGAATATCAGCAGCATAAATGAATCAACTGTCTACGATGAGGGACATACTAAACGCCGGTGCGTTGGCGAGGTAGTTTCGAGCCATGCACCGTTGCGTTTAGTCCTAAGCGAAAGCGGTCCCGAATGTAGACAGTTGATTGAAAAAATGCTGCGGAAAGAGTAATAAATGGAAACAGCTGAAACGCGCCGTATGCGCCGGGAAAACAGAATACGCGCTCGTAGAGAAGGTGTCGATGGAGGATTCGACTACAGCCTTCTCCTGATCACGTTCTGCATAATCGGATTCGGAATGCTTATGATATACAGCGCAAGCTCCTATTCCGCGCAGGTAAAACACGATGACAGCACATTTTTTCTCCGTCATCAGGCGGAGAATGTTGCCATCGGTCTCGTCGGCATGCTGTTGGCGACGCGCTTTAATTACAGGCTTTTTATTCGACCGTTACCATTGATTCGGATCAAGCCTGTTACGTTAATGTATTTTACTGCAATAATAATGCAAATTGCGGTACTGGTCCAAGGTGGCGGACTGAACGGAGCAAAACGCTGGCTGAAGATCGGACCTGTTTCATTTCAGCCGTCTGAGTTTACGAAATTAGTATTGATAATTCTGACAGCATATTATATTTATCGAATTCCGATGCATCTTCCCGAGTGGAAGAGATTGCTGCGTGTGCTGGCTCCGATTTCCATTCCCGTCGCGTTGGTCATATATCAGGATTTCAGCAGTGGGTGCGTTATTCTTGCGTCTGTTGTCGGGATTTGTTTTGTCGCATCCAGAAGGAAACTTCCCTATATCGGATTGGCGGGGATTTTCGGATTTCTCGGCTATCTGTTCATATTTCATATCAGTTCATCATTCAGGGCAGACCGTATCGCGATATGGCTTGATCCCGAGGGACATCCGAAGGGCACACAGATTGTGCATGGACTCTACGCCATCGCGTCCGGAGGGCTTTTCGGCGCAGGACTCGGTGAGAGTATGCAGAAACTCGGATTTCTTCCCGAACCGTATAATGACATGATCTTCTCGGTTATCTGTGAGGAATTGGGGTTGGTCGGCGCAGGCGTTGTTATTCTGATGTTTATACTGCTTTGCTGGCGCATTTATATGGTTGCCATGCGCGCGCCGGATCTGTTTTCTTCGTTGATATGTGTCGGCGTCATGATCCACATCGCCACACAGGCAATCGTCAATATCGCTGTAGTTACCAACACAATACCTTCAACCGGAATACCGTTGCCGTTTATCAGCTATGGCGGCTCATCGGTGATTTTCCTGATGGTAGAGATTGGAGTTGTGCTCGGCATCTCTGCAAAGAGCGGACAGCATGAGGGTGAGGTGAGCAGAAGATGAGAGGACTTAAACTTCGTTACAAACTGCCGCTGATCATTCTGATAATTGTTGCAGTGTTTGCAATTCTGTGGTTCGTCTTTTTAATAAGAAAAGTGAGTGTGGAGGGCAATACCTTTTTCCCGGAGAACACGGTTGCGGAAACCTATCAGCAGCATTTCTGGCAGAAGAACGTCCTGACCAACCTGATCATGGACGCTCTTGGGTTTACAGAGGATCCGCCGTATGTGAGGGAATCGGAATTAACATATCCTTCGTTTGGTGAATTACATATCAAATTATATGAAAAAGCAATACTTGCCGGCGTTAAGTACTCCAATCACTATATATATTTTGATAAAGATGGCATGGTTTTGAAAACTACGGATGAGGCATTGGCCGATATACCATATTTTGAGAGTGAGGATGTCACTGATTTTACTCTTTACAAGACACTTACTACGGGACGCGAGGAATTGCTGCCGCAGATGCTTAATCTTTCCAACCGCCTGACATATTACAAGATTGATTGGGACAGAGCCGACTTTGATGAGTCAGGATACGCGTCAATTTACAGCGGGAAGGTTACGATCAGGCTGGGAAGGCGTACTGACTATGACGAGGTGGTTTCGATACTGCCTGATATTCTGAAAACCGCAAAGGATAGCGGAGAAAAAGGCACCGTCGACATGACGAATTACAAGGCGGGCTCGTCGATTATATTTAAAAAAGAGGTGTGAGAGTCGGAATTCGCACATCCGCAGGAGACTTTTTGAGATACACTGAATTTAGTCAATGTATAATAAAATGGTTGATTCGTTCACATATTATCACATGTGATAATAAAAAATATTCAGTAAAAATATAACGATTTTTCGTATGTTTCACGGGATTTTTACTATTATATGAAAAAACTACTTGATTTTTTTGTAAAAAAATCGTAATATATATCTATATGTGAAGTAGTACGCAGGTCGAAGAAGGAGGAACAACGGTTGTTAGAGATAAAATCAAACGAAAGAGATGCTTCGGCAGCCAATCTGCTCGTGATTGGTGTGGGCGGCGCTGGAAACAACGCTGTCAATCGTATGATAGATGAGGGTGTTCGCGGTGTTGAATTCGTGTGTGTGAACACGGACAGCCAGGTGCTCAAGGATTGCAAGGCGCCCAAATGGCTTCAGATCGGTGAGAAACTGACTAAAGGTCTCGGTGCAGGCGCAATGCCTGAGGTAGGCGAGAAGGCCGCAGAGGAACACCGTGAGGAGTTAGCTGAGATAGTTCGTGATGCTGATATGGTTTTTGTTACGTGCGGTATGGGTGGCGGAACAGGAACAGGCGCTGCTCCGGTCATTGCCCAGATTGCAAAGGAATTGGGTAAACTGACCGTCGGTATTGTTACCAAGCCCTTCAATTTTGAGGGGAAGAAGAGGATGAACAATGCTATCGGCGGAATTGATAAATTAAAAGCCAGTGTTGATACGCTGATCGTTATCCCGAATGAGAAACTGTTGTCCATCGTTGACAGACGTACTACTATGCCGGAGGCTTTTCGCAAGGCAGATGAGGTTCTCCAGCAAAGTGTTCAGGGAATTACGGATCTGATCAATACTCCGGCTTTGATCAACCTGGATTTTGCCGATGTCGTAACTGTCATGAAGGACAAGGGCATCGCTCACATAGGCATCGGTTCGGGACGTGGAGATGAGAAGTGCGTAGAGGCTGTGGAACAGGCGATTTCTAGTCCGCTTCTTGAAACCTCAATAAATGGCGCGAGTCATGTTATTTTCAATATCTCAGGAGATGTGAGCCTGATCGAGGCGCACGAGGCAGCTTCATTGGTACAGCAGATGGCCGGTGAGGAGGCAAACATCATATTCGGTGCCATGTATGATGAGAATGCGCAGGATTCTGCAACTATTACCGTTATTGCTACGGGTATTGAGGAGAGTGCAAATCCGGTTGCTTCAACATCCATGTTTGGAGGAGGCTTTTCCGGCAGCGCGGCGAGACCGTCGTTTATGAGCCGTTCCGTAGGTTCGGCTGTTTCGTCACAAACTGCTCAGGCATCACCTGTCGGACAGACTCAGCAGAGACAGGTAGGCGGAAATTTAAGCTTTTTGAACAAGGGATTTAGTTCTCAGAGTGCATCACGTCCGACAACACAGCAATCTGTATCATCAGCAGGCGTTGGTCAGTCCGGCGGTGTAGTATCACAGAATGTGGTTCATCCGAATGCGACACCTGTTCAGTCAGCTCCGTCACAGCCGACACCGAGACCGTCTATGCCGACTCAGAATATGCCAAGCGGCAACGCGGGCGCGGCTCCGACATCTGAGAGTGGAATCAAGATACCTGATTTTTTGAGTAATAAAAAGCAGGATTGATACCGGATTAGAAATTGTTTCCGGAGACATGCCTGCTATCATGTCACCGGACAGATTTATAAAGGATAAAGGATTGTATTAGGAGGAAGTTTAAAAAATGAGTACATTGCGTTTGATTGTGACCATCGCGTATATCGTGATATGTGTAGTGCTGGTCATCGTGGTATTGATGCAGGAGGGCAAAAACTCCGGACTCGGAGCATTGTCGGGATCGTCGGATACCTACTGGACGAGGAACAAGGGACGTTCAGCTCAGGGAATGCTGGTGAAGATCACGAGGGTTTGCGCGGTTTTGTTTGTAGCGCTTTCGCTGATCCTCTGTACATCGTGGCTTGACTGATATTTTTTCACATGATATTTACACTCCCTCGTGCTTTTGGGGGAGTGTTTTCCATTTATGAGGACATGCGGGAATTACAATAGTTTGAAATGTAATTCTATTTAGGAGTATATATTAATGGCAAAAAAAGTGAAGGTAGAATACCCTGTTTACATCGGAACGTATATGGGAACGAAACAGGGCTTTGGGTTTGTGCGTGTAGATGATTTGGATGAGGACATATTTGTTTCCGAGCGGCGTACAGGCAGTGCGATGAATGGCGATACAGTCAGAGTTGTTGTCATCAAACAGCGCGAAAACGGCAGGCATAAATCCGAAGGTGAAATCGATCGTGTGTTGAAAAGGGCATTGACGAGTATTGTCGGGACGTTTCAGAAAAACGGTAAAACAACATTTGTGCTGCCTGATGATACAAAACTGCCTGATTTTTATATCCCGAAGGGAATGACGCAGGGTGCGAAAAACGGACAGAAGGTTCAGGTCGAGATAACGGCATACCCTGAGGAGGGAAAGAGTCCTGAAGGGGCGGTAACACGGGTTTTGGGCTATCTAACTGAGCCGGGAGTTGATGTTGAATCTGTTATCAGTGGCATGGAGCTGCCGACGGATTTTCCTATCGATGTCGCAAAGGAGGCGAGGAGACTCCCATCATCGGTATCGCGCGCGGATCGCAAGGGGCGCAGGGATTTCCGTGATCTTGTGACAGTGACTATTGATGGCGATGACACCAAGGATTTTGATGATGCTATCACGCTCAGCAGGACTAAAACCGGATATGAATTGGGAGTCCATATAGCTGATGTGTCGCATTATGTCACAGAGGATTCTCTTTTAGACAGGGAAGCGTTGAAACGTGGGACGAGTATTTATCTTGCAGATCGTGTGATTCCGATGCTTCCGAGGAAATTATCAAACGGCATCTGTTCCCTGAACGAGGGCGAGGATCGCCTTACGCTCAGCTGTGTGATGCAGCTCAACGAGCATGGCAAGGTTGTTTCCCATGAGATTGTTGAGTCGGTGATCAATGTCAATGAGCGTATGACCTATCATGATGTGGCGGCATTGATTGAGATGGCGCATGGCACAGGTTCCTACAGAGATAGTAGCTTAAATCCGGGAGCAATTAACGAGAGTGATGGAACAGAATTAGCCGGATTTGACAATGCAAGATCCGACAAAAAGAATAGGACCGGGGAAAAACAAAAGAGCAAATTAATTGAAATTTCTCTGCATCAGATAAAAAAAGCAGCTAAATCTTCCGGTGGCGAGAGTCTCGAGCTTTTTAACAGATACAAAAAGAGGATCCCCTGGTATCTCCTGATGGAGGAGGTTGCCGGGAAACTGAACCGCCGGCGTATAAAGCACGGATCGATAGATTTTGATCTGCCGGAGTGCAAGATAGACCTTGACGCATCGGGACGACCGACGGATATTTATCCATACGATCGCAATATCGCGACGCGGATCATCGAGGAGTTCATGCTGGCGGCAAACCGGACAGTGGCAGAGGAGGCATATTGGCTTGAACTGCCGTTTGTATACCGTTGCCATGACGAGCCGGATCGTGAGAAGATCAAGGATTTATCGCGAGTTACTGCTTTTTTCGGACACTCAATGAAAATCGGGCAGGGGGAAATTCATCCGAAAACAATCCGCTCGATGCTGGATTCAATTAAAGACACGCCGGAGGAATCATTTCTTACGCAGCTTACCTTGCGGGCGATGATGCGCGCGGAATATAGGACGAGTTGTGATGGCCATTTTGGTCTTGCCGCGAAATACTATTGTCATTTTACCTCGCCGATCCGCCGTTACCCTGATCTGCAGATTCACAGGATACTGAAAGAGTACAGGCACGGCGGAATGGCAGGAGGAGGTGTAGGCGGAAAGAGTGCTGTTCGTGCAAAGAATTCATCCTCCGGATTTGCAGGCGGAATGTTGCCGCCCGAGCGGATGAGCCATTACGCTAAAATCCTGTCAAATGTTGCGCGAAAATCCTCCGAACTGGAACGCCGTGCGGATGAGGCAGAGCGGGAGGTGGATCGCCTGAAAAAGGTCGCCTACATGGAGGATCATATAGGTGATGAGTACGAGGGTGTTATCAGCGGAGTGACGAGTTGGGGCATTTACGTCGAATTGCCGAATACTGTTGAGGGCATGGTTCGTCTGACTGATATGAAGGACGACCGGTACGATTACGAGGAGGAGAAGTTCCGTGTCATCGGTCATCGCAGCCGCCGTATCTACCGACTCGGTCAGACCGTGCGTGTTCAGGTTGCCCGCGTGGACCTCACGGCCAGGACAATTGATTTTATTATGTTGGATGAGTGAGAAACAGCCAACAGCTATGTCTGAATGGTAGTGTTTGATGTCTGAATGTTTATAGACAAAAACAACTAAATATGGTATAATCGGCTTATTGGAGCAGCGGATTTTGTGGAGAGTGTTACCCTGTCTGAAAACATGAAGTGAATGACTTGGGTAGGTGCTTTTCACAAAATTGTCGTTGCGTTTTTTTTTCTTACATGTTAAAATACACAGAAAGGGTGAGTGCATAATTGAATAATGAATCTTTACGAATTACGAAGAAGGAGGCTGTCAAGGTCACGCACGAAATAAACTCGGTTTGGCATGTCAGGTATCAAAAAAAGGGTGAAGTTCTGTGCGTGATCGAAACTCATTCGAATAATGTGAATAGTCCGTCATATGAGTATTATTTTATCAATCATGGTTTCAATGATTATGAGTTTACTGCAAAGTTTCCGACTGAAGACAGGAGGTGTAATAGACATGAGTTATAAGGACATGCTAAGAGCGGTTCCGGGAAGCTATGATGACTTTGTCAACAGCACATCTCGATGGATGGAAAGGGATGACGATATTAGCCGGGCTGTATTGGAACAAATGAGGATAAATCCGGATTCGGATACACAAGACATAATGAGGGTATTATGGGATTGCCTTGGAATTGGGAAACCGGTTGAACTCGCTGAAGATGGTGAAGGAGAAGAGTTTGAAACAAACAAGTCCGGAATTAGTAATAAGATTGGAAAAATAGCAGCATTTTAATACAGGAGGCACCCATGACTGACACCATGGCAGAAATAACGGGGAAATTACTATGAAGAGAAAAGTGTTACCAATATGTCTTTCCGCCATTTTGTTGTTTTCACTGACTGCGTTTTCGGTTGGGGGGAATGCAGATTCACAGGCATCTGTTACGGACAGGAATATCGAAAAATCCTTGTTGAATGGTTCCGTCACTGGTTCAGCAGCCAATATGGATTCGAAAGATGAGAAACTGATAGACGATTTTATTGAGGCATTCAAACTACTGGCAGCAGTTCCCAGACAATCCAAGCACGAGAAGACCATCAGCGATTCTTTGAAAAAGTGGATCGAGAACAATGGGTATAATGTGGTTCAAAATGAGGCAAACGATCTGATTTATGATATTCCCGCTACTTCGGGATGCGAGGGTTTGCCTCTCGTTGGATTGCAGGCACACATAGATATGGTCTGTGTTGCTGAGGAAGGGAAAGTTTTTGATCCGTTAACGGATCCGATAGAGCCCATTATTGACAGGGAGAGAGGAACTATGACGGCAAACGGCACTTCACTGGGAGCCGATGATGGGGCCGGTGTGGTACTGATCATGATGATTACACAGGGAAGGATAGCATCTCATGGTCCTCTCCGTGTTTTCCTGACTACGGATGAAGAAGAGGATATGACCGGAGTTTTGTCTATAAAAGAAGAGGATATTGCGGGTGTCAAATACCTGATCAATATTGACGGAGAGCAAAGCAACACCGTGATGATCAGCTCGGCGGCGGACATGAGAGTTACGACCACCCAAAAACCAAAGATGATCAAGTCAAAGAAAAAATCGGCACGCAAGATCACCATCTCAGGTCTTCTGGGCGGACACTCCGGTGTGATGATCAACGAAGGACGCTGCAACGGAAACATTGCCCTGGCAGATACTTTGACAACTCTGAGAAAAAGCGTGCCTTTTGATCTGGTATCTTTCCATGGCGGGACTGCGGAAAATGCTATTCCGGACAAAGCCGAAGCGGTGATTCAGATCAGGCCGGCGGATGAAAAAAAACTGGACAGCATTGTAAAAAAACAGCTTTCAACCCTTAAAAAGAAGTATAATGGAATCGAAACATCAATCAATCTTTTTGTAGAAAAAACCAAACGATCTAAGAAGGCTCTGAAGAAAAGCGTGACAAACTCTTTTTTGAAGTATGCTACTGAGGTTATTGACGGAGTTTACACGATGTCAACCGCCATAGAGGGATTGGTGGAGAGCTCCTCTAATCTCGGGCGGATGGATGCGTCAGAAAAAGAGGTCTCCATGATACAATTGGTACGTAGTTCTTCTCCGGATAAACTGGAAGAGATACGGAGCAAGATGGAAAAACTTGCAAAGAATATCAATCTTTCCTATACATCGCAAAATGGATCACGAGCCTGGCCGGTCAAGACAGACAGCATACTTGTTCCCAAGATTACTACCGTGTACAAGGAGTTGACAGGAAATGACATGATTGCTTCTGCTGTCCATGCAGGCCTCGAATGCGGAGCTTTCAGTGAACTTGATCCGGAACTTGACATTGCCGGAATCGGACCGGATGTGGTGGATGTACATTCTCCGAAAGAAACATTGTATTTGAATTCGATTCCTATTGTATTTAATCTGTTAGAAAACGTATTGGTATCATTGTGATAAGTAACGCCGGTTCTATATGATTAGACTTTGGAAGTATTATCAGGCATCTCCGAGAGGGGGTGCCCTTTTTTATGTCCAGAAAAAGACGGGCGGAAGATTTTGATATTTTTCGTAGGATAAACTGCTCGCTATGTCTGAATGGCAAAGTTTGATGTCTGAATGTTTATAGACAAAAGCAGCAATATATGGTATAATGACTTCGAAGGAATACAGAATGTTGTTGGCGGATGTAAACGAATAAATGTTGATTTTGAAAATGAAATATGGTATAGTTATCAATGTATATAAACGAGGTGAATGGCTTTGGAATTCAAGAAGAGGGATTTTGAAAGATATCAACGCGCGATTGGATTACTAAATGAAGAAATTCTTCTTCCTAAAAATGAATATGCTCTTTTATTGAGTGAATTAAATACAAACATGACGGCAGAGGATAGAATGAAAACAATTGTTACCAAGCCGATTGGTAATTACTATTATACCGTGATTAATAAAGGATATAATGATTATACAGTTATTGGTAAACGCCCAATTGTCGATTATGTTGAGGAAGAATGGGAGGATTGAGTATGTCAGAGACCGGAAAAGAATTAATGAAATTACTGAAAGAAATCTATGATAATCATGATTTTGTTTGTGGATCAATGAGCAATGCCGGTGGTGAAGCGGCATGGAACAGAATGAAAGAGTACATCCAGTATAAAAAACAAAACAAGCTTGAAATTACCTCGGATGAGATACTTGCTTTGTCGTTGGTTCTCGGTGATGAGTTTGGCGAAAACAAGTCCGGAATTAGTAATAAGATTGGAAAAATAGCAGCATTTTAATACAGGAGGCATCCCATGACAGACGCAGCACAGCGCGAAGCAGCCAATGCTTTTTACAACAACTGGAACGGTGTAGGATATGAGAAGGGCGATACCCAGCGTTATTGGATCGCCCTTCTTTCTGATGTGTTGGGGATGGAGGATGTCACTGGCCGGATTGAATTTGAGAAGGAAGTCCGTGTCGACGGTCAGACCAAATTCATCGATGCTTACCTCCCACGCACCCGCGTGCTCATCGAACAGAAAAGCCTAAAAATCGACCTCGACAAACCGCAGCAGGGGCATGACGGCAAAACACCTTATGAGCAGGCATTCGAATACAACACCTGGCTCCCGACAAACGAGACCGCCAACTGGATCGTCGTGAGCAATTTCGCCGAGATCCGGATCTACAACATGAACGAGACCGACCCTGTGAAGCGTGTGCAGACGATCGAGCTGAAAAACCTGCCGTTCGAATACCACTACCTGAATTTCCTGACCAACGAATCCATCCTCGCTTTCAAAAAGGAGATGGAGGTCTCGATCAAGGCGGGCGACATCGTCGGACGCATTTACGACGCCCTGCGGAAACAATACCATAATCCGGACGCGGAGGAGTCTGCTCGCAGTCTGAACGCACTCTGTGTCCGCCTGGTGTTCTGTATGTATGCTGAGGACGCTGGGATATTCGGGAAAAAGGATCTCTTCGCCGACTACATGGATGAGGTGCCGGCGCCGAAGTGGGGTCGCGAGCTGAGGGAACTTTTTAAAATGCTCGATACGCCGGAGGCGGAGAGAGACGGCTACGATCCCGCGTTGGAGGCGTTTCCCTATGTCAACGGCGGTTTGTTTTCTGATGAGAGTATCGAGATACCGCTTTTTACTGAGGAGATCAAACAACTCATTATCACGGATGGTTGCCGTGAGTTCGACTGGCGTGAGATTTCGCCGACAATATTCGGGGCGGTGTTTGAGTCGACACTGAATCCCGAGACGCGTCGTGCCGGTGGGATGCATTACACTTCACTTGAGAACATTCATAAGGTGATCGACCCGTTGTTTCTGAACGATTTGCGGGAGGAACTTTCGGCCATTCGTGAGATTACGGCCGTTGCCACGCGTAAGACGCGCCTGAACGAGTTTCAGGACAAACTGGCCGGACTGACATTCCTTGATCCGGCTTGCGGCTCGGGGAACTTTTTAACGGAGGGCTATCTGTCCCTACGTCGATTGGAGAACGAGCTGATCCGCGAGCGCCTCAATCTCGAAAAGCTCAATCGCAGCCAAATGGATGGGCAGATTGTATTTATGGACGAGGCGGTGGCAAATCCCATACGCGTTTCCATCCGGCAGTTCTATGGCATCGAGATCAACGATTTTGCTGCCACCGTAGCGAAGACTGCCCTGTGGATCGCCGAGTCACAGATGATGAAGCAGACCGAGGATGTGATCCACGCGAATCTGAGTTTTCTCCCGCTGAAAACCTACGCCAACATCGTCGAGGGCAACGCCCTGCGTATGGACTGGGAGAGTGTCGTTCCGGTGGAGAGGCTGGATTATATCATGGGGAATCCTCCGTTTGTGGGGTATTCTCTGCAGAGCAAGGAACAAAAGGAGGACATCCTTTCCATTTATGTAGATGAAAAAGGCAAGCCCTACAAGACAGCCGGGAAGATTGATTATGTAGCCGGGTGGTATTTCAAGGCATCTCAACTCATGGTTGGGACCAAAATCAGAACAGCGCTCGTTTCGACGAATTCCATTACACAGGGCGAGCAGGTGGCCGGTGTATGGAAGCCATTGTTTGAGAGATTTGACATTCAAATTGATTTTGCTTACCGGACATTTCGGTGGGACAGCGAATCCAATTCCAAGGCGCATGTGCATTGTGTGATAGTAGGTTTCAGCCAGGCGGATTTGGAAAAAGAAAAAGTTGTTTATTCCGACGGAAAGAAGACTATTTGTAAGAATATAAATGCATATCTTGTTGATGCGGATGATGTGTTTGTTGAAAGCAGAAAAAGTGCAATCTGTGCTTCCCCGGATATGGTATATGGGAATAAGCCGACAGATGGTGGATTTCTTTTTCTTTCTAAGGAGGAATATGATGAAATTAAAAGGAATGATCCTGCCGTAATGAAATATATAAAGAGAATCTATGGTGCTTCGGAATTTATAAACAATAAACCAAGGTATTGTCTGTGGTTAGTAGGTGTTTCTCCTAAATCAATTAAAGAGTCGAGATTCATAATGGATCGTGTTAATAAAGTAAAGGAATACCGTCTGGCAAGTTCAAAAGAAGCAACTCGAAAAAGTGCAGAGACACCAACTTTATTTCAAGAGATAAGACATACCGATTCTGAATACATTATTGTTCCAAGGCATTCATCAGAAACCAGAAGATATATTCCATTTGGTTTTGTATCACCTGATATCGTAGTCAATGATGCCGTTCAGATGATTCCTGATGCTACTTTGTATGATTTTGGTATTCTTACATCTAATGTACATATGTCATGGGTAAGAACTGTCTGCGGAAGAATAAAAAGTGATTACCGCTACTCAAAGGACATCGTCTACAACAACTTCCCATGGCCGACACCCACGGACGAACAGCGCACTGCCATTGAGAAAACAGCACAGGCCATACTTGATGCGCGGGAGCTCTACCCGGACAGCTCGCTGGCGGATCTGTATGACCCGACGCTCACCCCGCCGGAGCTGCAGAAGGCGCATCAGGCCAACAATATCGCGGTCATGAAGGCGTACGGATTCGATTACAAAACCATGGACGAGGACGCCTGCGTCGCCGAACTGATGAAGCTATATCAACAGTTGGTGACGGAGCAGGCATGAGCAAAACTGATGTGAAAGGAAACCCGGCGTCCGCTACGCTACCGCCGTCTCTATATGTTTAGGCTTTATAACTATTAACGGGCATCTCCGAGAGGGGGTGCCTTTTTATATAAGGCGGTCGTAAGATTATGATATTTTTTGTAGGATATTCAACTTGCTATGTCTGAATGGCATTGTTTGATGTCTGAATGATTATAGACAAAAACAACTAAATATGGTATAATCGGCTTATTAGAGCAGCGGATTTTGTGGAGAGTGTTACCCTGTCAGAAAACATGAAGTGAATGACTTGGGTAGGTGCTTTCCACAAAAATGTCGTTGCGTTTTTTTGTTTTACATGATAAAATGAAAAGGAGAAATCTATGAAAAAACAGGAAAAGGAGAGGAGAATCCGAGAACTTCTCGCAGAGCTGAGGGAACTCCGCGCTACGCCGAGGAGTGACTGGCATGCAGTCTTTGAGGCGCTGCTGAGAATCGAAACACACAGGTTCAGGGATGTTGTCCATATCCTGACGGAGGAAGAGATCGGCGTGGAGCCGCCGAGGATGGACTATGTGATTCTGGTTGAGGATAAACAGGTACAGTTTGACAAGGACATTTTCAAGTTCTTTCGGCGGATAAACATTCTCGAGTACAAGAATCCCCGTGATTCGCTAAACGAGC
>JAGABX010000119.1 GCA_017614395.1 Eubacterium sp. | reverse complement strand
GATTTTCTTGCCCCACTCTGTGTTTCGGCTCTCATCCGGGTGAACGGACTCCGGTGTATCGACGCCGATCATCCGGACACGTATCTGTTCACTTCCGGCATAATAGACAAATGTGTCTCCATCTACAACGCGATCGACTGTTACTTTCGCAGTAGCATACGAAACCTTCTTCGGAACAACAACCAGAGATAGAATCAATGCTAAAAGAAGAATTCCTGATACTATTCTTTTCATATGGCGCCTCCTTATTGTTTATCCAACTTCCCTAAATACCTATATCTTAACATAGATATTATATACATTAAGATTTGGCTCATGTCAAGAAAATCTTAAAAACTGCTTTATGATCTTGCAATTTTTGAAAAGTCTTATAGTAGGGATGTTGTGAAAAAATCCTTTGCAATTCTCCAACCGGTATGGTAGAATTGGGGTATCTGCGAATAATGGAGGGGCGGACAATATGAGCGAAGCAATCCAGGATGAGAGATATTCCTTTGCGGACGAGGCGATAATCGACTCATTTATGTTGTTGGTAAAGGAAAAAGATATAGAACGGATTTCTGTTTCCGATGTAATAAAAAAAGCCGGAATCGTTCGCAGTACTTTTTACAACCACTACGAAAACATTCCGGCTCTTATGGTGGCAGTCGAGGATAAAACCATCCATGATATTTTTTCCCTCATGGATGAGTTTCATCCCGGGAACAACCATGATATTTGTAAATCATTTTATCTGACACTGTGCGAGTATACGAAAAACAATCCGTTTTTGGCAAGCCTCCTGCAGAGTCCCAGAGGAGATGCTTTTTTTGAAAAAGCAATGAAAATGTTCCACCGGTATGTAGCGCAGGTTACTCAGGCGGTTGCTCCTGATCCGGAGAATCAGGAGGAGTTTTCATACTTTATAGCCTGCGCGATCAGCAGCACGATCGGTATCCTGCACAAATGGATCGCGGATGATTTTCGCGCGACACCCGATGAGGTGGCGGACATCCTGACGCGGTTCTTTTTGTCAGGAATCCTGCCATACCTGAAGTAGATTCTTCAACTTCGCGCGGAATAATAACAACCAAACTCGGCCTCGGTCAGAATGGCAATCATCCATAATTGCATGGCGATGAGTGTTATAATTATTCCGGCTCGTCAATTAATGCCTCCTGGCGTTTGATCTTTTTCGTGGAGCTTTTTATAAAGGGGTTTTTCCGCACGACCAGTCCTGTGATCTGACGGTAGGTCGGCTGGGATTTGTTATATTCGTCAATGAAATTCTGCAATTCCGTCTGAATCTGTTCCTCACTCAAACCCTTGGCAGCTGCAAGCTCAACCTCCGGATAGATCCTCGCGGTCAGCCCGTTGTTTTCGCCGGTAACGATAACTTCGTTAACCAAAGTTCCAAGCGCTAATTTGCCCTCAATCTCCTCGGGTGAGATGTTCTCTCCGTTGGACATGATGATCAGGTTTTTCACACGACCGTTGATGAACAGGAAACCATCCTCGTCCATATAGCCTTTATCACCGGTGTGGAGCCAGCCGTCCTTCAGAGTCTCTGCTGTTTCTTCCGGCATCTGATAATAGCCCTTCATCACGCTGGAACCGCGTACCAGAATCTCACCGTCCTCAAATTTGATCTCCACATTCGATAATGGTTTGCCGATTGAGCCTATTTTGTGATCGGCCTCTGTGTTTGAGGAGATGACAGGAGAGCACTCGCTCATTCCGTAGCCCTCCAGCACCTGCACGCCGTATTCCGCAAATTTATCAACATAATACGGATCGAGATGCGCGCCGCCGGTAAAAATTATGCGCAGATTTCCGCCGAATACATTTGCAGCCAGAGCTTCCTTCGGAATGGACGGATCCGCAGCTGCCAAACGTTTGTAGATCGTCTCAATCATGAGCGGAACCATCAGCATGACCTCCGGCTTGAAAACGCCCATGTTTTTTACCATATGAAGCAGAGAATCGTTGACGCAGATCGTCGTTCCGAGCGAAAATCCTTTCAGCCAATCCATGACAAGACAGAATGCATGGTGGATCGGCAGGACACTCAACAGACGTCCGCCCGGTTTTCCTTCATAGTCCACGGACTGGACATTGGTGATGAGGTTGTTCTGGGTCAGCATGACACCCTTGCTCTTGCCTGTTGTTCCGGAGGTAAAGATGATCATTGCTGTATCCTCCGGTTCCGGCCGGTCGTCACCTGTTGTCTTACCTATATTATTCTTTAACTCTCCGAGTGACAATACACGGTCATCCGCTACATCGACCTCCTCGTCCTGCAGGAAATAAATCTGCTTTAGTTTCGTGCAGTCGTTCAGGATACGATTGAGGAGGTCCTTGTTTTTAGGACTTAAAAATAATGCCTGAGCGTCAGACCGGTTGATGAGATCAACGAGATCATCTGCCGGCAAAGCAGCGTCGAGAGGCACTGCTGTCATCGGCCCGGTAACGATTCCGAGATAGGTCTCGATCCATTCCACGGAGCTGGTCCCTATCAGAGCAAGGTGCGTGCCACGATACCCCTGCTCCAGCAGTGAGTAACGGATACTGCCTATATTGTCCATGAGTTTGCGGTAGGTACGGCTCAGTATTTCCTTTCTCTGTAACCACATCACGGCTTCAATATCAGAAAACCGATCCGCACTGTTTTCCATCATATCACGAATTAGCATCATAGCCTCCTTATCAATCAACCAAACGATTCAACAGATCCAATGCTTCACCAACAGTTAATACCTGCAGGGCGTCCTCCTCCTCGAGTTCCACATCAAATGTATCCTCCAGCTCTCCCAAAAAAGACATGAAATCCAATGAGCTGAATCCTAAATCCTCCCGAAAACGCATCTCGTTCGTCATTTCCTCCGGTGACACCTCACAGTACTGTGCTACGATTTCTTTGAATTGTTTTTCTTTTTCCATTTTTTCTTCCTCCGTATTCTATTTTTTTATTTTATTAAAAAGTTTCTGTTGTCTGTTATATATTGTTTGTTTTATCAGGCTCGTCATTATACACTTGCCATGATGTCTCCGATCGTCATATCCGGTTCGGCGATTCCTTTGAACAGCACGCGCATCATATAGTAATAGAGAAGTTCCATGTCATGTTCCTCTAAATGCGCGGTCTGGTAATGGTAGGAAAAATTCATGCCGCCATCCTCGGTATGTGATACCGTCAGGTACATTTTTTTAGTGGCCGCTCCGTTGGCAAACCATTTGGAATGCTGCGTCAGCCCCTTCATATGAGGATTGTCCATCTTGACCGGCATCGGCTGATACGTGAGATAACAGCTTTCGTAGGTGGTGTGTTCCGGTGTGTTATAGCGTTTGCGCATTTCCTCCATGATCAGTGCCGGATCATAATTGCTGTGCATGTAGATCCGGTTCTGCATATTCTGAATCTCATAGGCTGCCGAGAGAAAATCCGTGTCCGCAGAAATAACCGTGCGGCATGGGAACATGATCGTTCGGCTGCCTCCCGAGGTCCATTCATCATGCGTGGATCTGCGTGAAATGAAATTCTCAATTGTTATATCCTCCTGCCCGTTATTTACTTTGGACAGATATGTGCGGATTCCGAGCAGCAGGAGGTTGGTCATGGAAAGCTGATGATTCATGCAAAAATCCATCAGGTTTTTTGTCGGCTCGGGTTCGAGCTTGTAGTCCTTAACCGCAACAAATAAATCCTTCATTTCTATATCAGCGGCGCGCAGTTTTTTATTCTTGTGCTTTTTCCTGGCCTCCTCCAAAACGCTCTCACCCTGAATGTCGGAATAGAGTGGCTCGCCTAATTCATCAAGCATGTCATCCCAAAACTTTTTATCCTTGGCAAAACGTTTCTCGTTGGTCGCACGCTGGATGTCCTTTTTCAATACCTCCTCGAAGTCCGCCAAATCATCCGGGTAATCGGACTGGAATCGGTAGTGCGTGTACAGTTGCATGATGTCGTTGATCATCACGATGAGTCCGCAGGAATCGATCAGGCGATGATCCATATGGATGAAAAAGCCATTGAAACCGTCCGGCAGTTTCATCAACGTCACATCACAAAGCGGGATGTCATCTCCGTCAAAGGTTTCATAAGCCCACGACTGCATCAGCTCATCCGCTTGCGCCATCGTCATTCCTGACAGATCCTTCAGCGGAATATCTCTCGTTTCGCGTGGCGCCAGATACTGTTTGACCTCACCGTTTGCATCCGGTTTAGTGATTCGGATGCGCATGCACCCATAGCGTTCGAACTCAAGCTGGATACACTTTTTCAGCAGACCGAAGTCCAGTTGCACCTGCAATGAAGCGACTACGCTGACACCGGACACCTGTTGTGTTCCGTAGTCGACAATCCAGTTGTGATGCATTTTTTGCGCGGCTGTCAATGGATAGTATTGTTTCATTTTTCCCTCCTGATTGTTTGCTGTTTTCGTCTTCGTGAAGAAAATACCACATGGATTTCGGTTTGTCTACCCCCTGAACGAGTTAACAAACACTTATGGAAAAAGTGACCGAGACTTGAAACATAAATCTTTTCAGAGTGGAACATAAACATAATCGGTAAAAACTATACGATGGCTTGACAATTCTGAGTTTGAGATATAAAATAACAGTACTTGTTTTAAAAGTTTTATCGGAATGGATACTATATGTAATTGTGAGAAAAAGGAGTGGGTCATGAAAGAAACGGCTTGGAGAAGAAAAACAAAGATCATATGCACGATAGGACCATCCAGTGAATCTGAGGAGATGGTAAAAAAACTGTGTCTGGCAGGCATGAATGTTGCCAGGCTGAATTTCTCACACGGTACGCATGAGGATCATAAACAAAGGATTGATACCATAAAAAAAGTGCGTGAGGAATTGGATCTTCCGATTGCGCTTCTGTTAGATACCAAAGGACCCGAGTACCGCATCGGGACATTTCGTGACGGCGCCGTTGAACTGAAAAACGGTGATCCGTTTACATTTACAGCCGAACAGGTAGAGGGAGACAACAGTCATGTATCTGTCAGTTACAAGGGGCTGCCGGGTGAGTTGAATCAGGGTGATACGATCCTTTTGAATGACGGGCTGATGAGTTTTGAGGTGCAGGAGATTTCGGGTTCCGAGATCCGTTGTGTCGTTACCTGCGGAGGAACGCTTTCTAACAGAAAAAGCATGAGCTTCCCGGGAAAGCATATTAAGCAGAAATACCTGTCAGAGCAGGACAAATCAGATATAAAATTCGGTGTTGAAAATGATGTAGATATAATTGCGTGCTCATTTGTTTCCGTTAAACAGGACCTGCTCGATGTCAGGGACTGGCTGCATGAGGTCGGTGGTGATGATATCACGCTGATTGCGAAGATCGAGAACCAGTCCGGCGTCGATAATATCGATGACATATGCACGGCGTGTGACGGAGTCATGGTTGCCAGGGGAGATATGGGAGTTGAACTCGATTTTGAAAAACTGCCCGGCATACAGAAGGATTTGATTTCCAAATGTCGCATGCTCGGCAAACAGGTTATCACTGCAACGGAGATGTTAGAGTCCATGACGAAAAATCCCCGTCCCACTCGGGCAGAGGTTTCGGATGTGGCGAATGCCGTGTATGATATGACAAGCGCTATCATGTTATCGGGTGAAACGGCAGCCGGTGACTACCCCATTGAGGCATGCGAAACCATGTCAAAAATTGCTGTCGCCACCGAGAGCCGTATCCATTACGCAAGGAGATTCCACCATGCGGAATTCACAATCCATGATGACGTGGACGCCGTTTCGCACGGAACCTGTGACATGGCACTGGACATAGATGCAAACGCGATCGTTGCATGTACCCTCACCGGCATGACCGCGCGCATGATCGCACGATTCCGCCCGCCCATGGACATACTCGGTCTGACCACCAACAGGAAACGCTGGTATCAGATTTCTCTGTCATGGGGAGTTACACCGGTTATGTGTGAGCAGGCGACTTCAACAGAGGTGCTGTTTTACACCGCGAAAAATCTGGCGAAGGAGGTCCTTCTGTTGGAAAAAGGTGACAAGATCGTTCTGACCGGTGGTGTGACCATCGGTGAGTCAGGCAATACCAGCATGATCAAGATAGAGAACATTTGAGGGTAATTACACGATGTTCTGAAATCATTCAGCTATTGCTCTTTCTGTAGCTTTTTTGAAAAAACCGGTTGACAAAAGGAATGATTTTTGATAACATATCAACGTTGGGCGTGCGCGGAGGTTCGCGACATCCGACAGATGCTGCTGTAGCTCAGGTGGTAGAGCGTTTCCTTGGTAAGGAAGAGGTCACGAGTTCAAGTCTCGTCAGCAGCTGGAAGTGAGTCCCAGAAATGGCGAAAAATCGTTGTTTCTGGGGCTCTTTGTTTTAGGTAAATCTGTCAGTACCACAAGCGTACCACAAATGTAACGGAAAACAACGAAAATAGAGGGTTTTTCAGGGATAAGAAAAATGCTAGGCGATATCTTAACCTATGGCAGAGAGAGTAGTGATCAAGCATCACTGCTCTTTCTTTTTTTGAAAAGTATAAAAATGTTAAGGTGTTATATAAAAATCATACGAACATGAAAAATCGGTATTCTTTCTATCAGGGGAGAAACACCATTATAGGTATTCCCATCGTTGACATCGGAAACTTTTCCTTGACAGATCCCTCGGTTTATGATATGCTTTTTTCGTCGAGCAATGGCGTTCGTAAGGACAGCTATTGCTCGATTTTTGCGTGATGGGCTCACGCCGTTAGAAATCTGGGAGGTAATAATCATGTCGGCATTTGACAGAATAGAGTCCGGTATTCCGGAAATGGATACGGCGCTTGACAATATCCGCCTCGGTGATACAGAAACCGATGTTTCGGTCAAGAACTATTTTTTATATAAACTCACAAATCAACTTGTTTATGACCCTTATCTCAAACAGCGGAGATTCTCACATTCGTAATCGCTACCTGATCACCGGTAAGAATAACATATAAATCATCCGTATCTGCTTTTATCGTAGTTGTGTTATGTATCGCGACACCCCCG
>JAGABX010000012.1 GCA_017614395.1 Eubacterium sp. | reverse complement strand
CAGTGCATCCTGATAACTCATTTTGTTTTTAAGAATTCTATTTTGTGCATGGATCGTGCGGAACCTTTTTTTCGACATAAGCTTATTTATCCTCTTATCAAAAACATCAAAGCTTCCGTCCTCATAATCATTTTCCACCCCCTCGTAAGCATGCCCGACTGATGCTATAATATATCCGTAGCTGGCAAGAGCACAGAGTAGAAATGTATTTGATTCTACATAAGAATTATACCCCATGCTGAACATGATCAGTGGAAACCTACTCCCCTCCGGCATAGGAACGTCCTCATAGTAATCTGCAATATTCACGCCATCCGGTACTTTTCTGATATGATAAGACTTCCTGATAGCTGCATTTTTATTCTCAGAAAATACGATAGCCCTCTCCTTTCCGACCACTGCATCGGGATTTACAGGATAGTACATTCGTACTGTTATTTTTCGATCTCCTGTTGCATCACCCAGAGTTTCCTTCCTTCCGGTATCAACAACAGAAAAGCATTTTGTTCCGACAGCATATTCGCCGAGAATATACTGTGACGGTCCTTTTTTCCTGTTAACTCTCGCCATTTTTAGCCCCCTTATGTGCATTCAGTCCAGCAGAACAACATTTGATTTACTAATAATTACAGTGTACTCATAATACCACCTTTGCCAAAACCTGTCAATAAATCAAAAGGAGCCCCGCCGATTATTATCAGATATAGTCCACTATTTCTTTTTTGTATTGTAAAAAGTCGCTGCTCAGGAGATAATCGTGAGTCTTTTTTTCGCGCCCCTCTATGATGATCGTGTGAGTTATTGTTGCAGGCATGGCTGCGTTTTCTGCTTCCGGGCTATTTGCTGCAGATGAATTGCCGGATTGTTCGGAAAGCCCGGCACCTGAATGTCCGGACAATCTGTCAGCGTAACCATCAGACGATTTGTTTGCAGTAAAGATCTGTTGATCCGCAGGCCTTCCCAGAATCAATATCCGATCCGACAGAAGGATTGCCTCGTCCACGTCATGGGTTATAAAAACTGTCGGAAGTTTCAGTTCCTCCATCACGGACAGGTACCAGATGTGCATCGCCTGCCTGGTAATAGTATCAAGCGCGGAGAACGGTTCATCGAGCAGTGCCACCTCTCCGGAGAACAGATAGGTGCGAAGAAGTGCCGCCCTCTGCCTCATGCCGCCGGAAAGCTCGTGCGGATGCTTTTTCCCGTATCCGGCCAGTCCAAATTGTTTCAGGTGTTTTGCCGCAACCTCACGTGCCTCCTTTTTTTTCATGCCGCGAATGACGAGCGGGAGGGAGATGTTGTCTATCATGTTTTTATGCGGGAGAAGAAGGTCCTTCTGCAACATATAACTGACTCGTCCGGGATTGCCGACTATGCTTTCGCCATCCAATAAAACGTCGCCTTCGTCTGGTGTCATGAGTCCGGCAATAATATTAAATATAGTGGATTTTCCTCCACCACTGATGCCGAGCAGGGAAATCAGTTCACCCGCATGCAATTCAAAACTGACATTACGCAGGATCCGTCGCCCGTCAAATGATTTGCTTATGTTGTTTACCGTCAATTCCTGCATACATTACTCCTGTCACAGATGCTCCGGCCAGAGTCCGGCGTCCGCGGGCAATTCTTTTTCTACTAATTTGTTTGCATTTAACCAGCTGTAAAAAGCATTCCATCTGGCGGAATCAATTACTCCCCACGAGGTTGCATCGGAAACATACTCTTTGCTGAGATATGCCTGGCTGCGTCTGACTAAATTCTCATCTAATTCCGGCGCCGCAGCCAACAGAATATCCGCGCTCTCATCCGGATTCTCCGCTGCAAACTCGTAACCTTTTTTTAATGCCTCCGTAAATGCTTTTACAACATCCGGATGTTCATTCATATATGAATCATTTCCGATAACAACGGGATTATAATAATCAAATACCGAATCAGCATCTTTAAATGGAAGAAAATGGGTGCTGATCCCCTCCATCTCCAGTTTGACACCATCCCAGCCGGAATAGATCCAGACACTGTCGATGTCGGAATTTAAACCGGCTACTATATCCTCAACATATGTGGAAATCAGTTCAACATCCTTCCATTTGCCGCCGTCATCCTCAACGAGTTTTTTCAGGATGGCCTGCTCGGTAGGCGAATCCCAGGTGGCGTAACTATGCCCTGTCATTTTTCCGAAGCTGTCTATTCCTTTTTCCTCAAGCGAAACCAAACCGGATGTATTGTGCTGCAAAACTGCCGCGACGGCCGAGATAGGCAGTGGCTCATTCGAGGTAAGAGCGGGTGCCATTGTGTCCTGGAAACCGATTCCAAACTGCGCGTCACCGGATGCCACTATCTGCTCGGCTCCTCCGTCGGGTGGCTGGACAACCGTCACATTCAGACCTGCCTCCTCGAAGTAACCCTTTTCCTGAGCCACATAAATTCCGGTGTGATTGGTGTTCGGCGTCCAGTCGAGCACCAGTGTTATATCCGTCTGTTCACCGGCTGCTTCTGTTTCGTTAGATGATTCCTCAGATGTTCCGTCACTGCCGGAGCCTGTATCACCACCCACACTGTTTGTTTCTGAACTCTGATCTGCCGATCCGCTGTCTGACTGACCGTTTCCGCATGCAGTAATACTCAGCAATAATACTGCTGCCATTATCGTTGCTAATAGTCTTTTTATTGTCTTTTTCATTTTGGATTCCTTTCTTTTTCCATTATATTTCCATAATAACAATTCTGTTATTATACGTTATAATATAGTTTTGACCGGCATTCCCTTCCTGCTGTAACGTATCCTCTGCAAATGCCGGGGTAACTATGCTGTATTCGTTTCATGAACCGATGTTTTTTTTCGGATGATATCTATTATTTTTAACAGTAAGAGACTGATGATCGATATGAGAAGGATTACCGCGAACATTTTATCATATGCAAATGACTTTTTCACTCGCGTCATGTAAACGCCGAGCCCCGAGAATCCGCCAAGCCATTCAGCAATTACTGCGCCTACAATTGCATATGAGGTCGCTATATACAGTCCGGAGAAAAAGTGACTCATACTCCCGGGCAACTTGACGTGGATAAAAATCTGCCGGGGAGTTGCTCCCATCGCGCGCAGCAAACGCACGGCATCCGGATCCACAGACCGATATCCGTTCAGGAGATTAACTGCTAACGGGAAAAAACCTGTGATAACAACCAGTGTAATTTTCGGCGCAGTCTCGTATCCCATCCACAACACGAGCAGAGGCGCGATTGCCACAGTCGGTATTGTCTGCGTCAGTACGAGTATCGGATTCAGCGCTTTATATAAAAAGGAAAATCTCTCCATAAGAGCTGAAAGGATCAGCGCAAGCACGACAGCTATCCCGAGTCCCAAAAACGCTTCATATAAAGTCGTACCTGCATGCTTCATCAGCAACGGGAAATCCTTCACAAAAGCCACCGCAACATCAGTCGGCGCCGGCAGCATATAACGAGGCAGCCAGCCTGCCATATGGGCGATCTGCCAAAGGACAAGTATGCCAATAATAGTTCCTGCAGGTATTAATATATTTGACAGATGTCGTGGTCCTCCCTTACACATGGTGTTTGCTCACCTTTTTCTCTATGGACAGGACGTCGCCCTCCGGTTTATATACAATCTTCACATAAGTTGAAACCGAATCGATTCCGCCGGCATCAATTGCAACCTTCTGACAGCCCTTCACAATTTCCATCAGCTGATCATAATCACCCTCGATTGTAGTTTCAAAAGGTCCTACATAGGTCGACAGACCGAAACTTTTTATGTAAGCTATTACCTCGTCAACAATACGGATTACCTCGTCGTCACTGGTGGTGTTCGGCAACACCTGGATTGCTACACTTGCGTTCATGGATATTTTCCTCCTGTATTTTAATCAGAACGAGCCACCGGAAACATCCGATGGCTCGATAATCTACCTATGGATGCTTCCTTTCGCCGGTACTGACCGGATCAAGTTCCAAGGGTCGACATAATCCGAAAAGATTTCTGCTTACATTTGTCACTTTTTATCAAGCTATCGGATCAGAGGTCTCTCAGCCTTCACGGTCAATAACCGATTCCGGCGCCCCCAGCAATTGGTATTATAGATGATAATAATAATCTTGTCAACCGCTAAGACAGTTTTTTCTTTACATATCGTGGAAAATGAGGTATAATGAATACTAATCGACCTCGAGTCTTCGAGTCGGAGATAACAACGTTGTAAATAAACCATAGAATACTCACGGAAAGGAGGGTGCCATGAAGTTTCTTTGTTCGGATATTCACGGAGATTTAGACAAATACATGAAAGCATTGGATATCGTCGGAGATAACGAACTGATCATTGTCGGAGATGTCATAGACCGCGGTGATAACGGACTTGACATCCTCCTTGATACGATGAACAGAGATAATGTCACTCTTATGATGGGAAACCATGAGGGAATGATGCTTGATTTTCTGTTTGGAGGAGGACTCTACGGCAGGGCATGGCTGAATCCGTGTAACGGAGGGGAGATAACCTGCGACGCTTTTATGAAAAATGAAAAGGTAAATGATAAAGCGCTCTCTGATTATCTGTCTCATCTACCGGTCTCGATTGATTTCGGCGATGTATTTTTGGTTCACGGAATGCCGGTACCGGAAAAAATGGATCCGAATGCTTCCATGAATAATCCGGTATACCGTTACAAGGATGACTATCCTGATTATTATCTGGAGCAGTGTTTGTGGAAGTCCCTGTTCAAGGAGGGGTCGCTGAATCCTATCCAGAAAAAGAGAAACCGCAAAACAACTTACTATGTTGGACATGTTATAACACAGTACGCGCAAGACTATTATGGACAGGGAAAAATGACCGGGGATTCCGGACATGAAATACTGGCCATAACGGCGAAGGATGGTTCCGTAATGTACAACCTTGACGGTGGATGCGCAATGTGTTCAAGTGAATCATATCTGTTACTGTATTGTCTCGATACGAGCGAGGTAACGCACATACGATGATAAACAGGAGGTTACTGTTATGATGGATGTAGTTGCTCTCGGAGAGCTGTTAATTGATTTTACTGAAAACGGTTTGAGCGAACAGGACAATCCGCTTCTCGAGGCGAATCCGGGAGGCGCGCCCTGTAATGTATTGGCAATGCTGAAAAAGTACGGCCACGACGTCGGATTTATCGGCAAGGTAGGACGTGATATGTTCGGAGACCAGTTGGAACGCGCGATCAGGTCAGTCGGGATCGAAACAGAGGGACTGCTGCGTGATGAAACGGTGAACACAACGCTTGCCTTTGTAAAAACGCTGGAAGGCGGCGACAGAGAGTTTTCTTTTTATAGGAATCCCGGCGCGGATATGATGCTGAGTGAAAACGACGTGGAGAACTGCCGGGACTTGATAGAGAGCTGCCGGATTTTCCACATCGGTTCACTTTCCATGACTGATGAGGTTTGTGAGAGGGCAACAAAACGCGCTTTAGCGATCGCGAAGGAAGCCGGCGCGCTGGTAAGCTTTGACCCCAACCTGCGCGAGCCGTTGTGGGACACTCTGGAGCACGCTCATGAGATGATTGATTACGGTCTCTCACAGTGCGATATCCTGAAAATATCCGACAATGAGATCACATGGTTTACCGGCGAGGAGGATTATGATGCCGGTGTGAAAATGCTCCGCGAGCGTTATAATATTTCTCTGATATTAGTATCAATGGGTCCTGAGGGAAGCCTTGCTTTTTCCGGAAACACACGCGTTTGTGTCAAACCTTTTATTCAGAAGAACACTATCGAGACCACCGGCGCCGGAGATACATTCTGTGCGGGAGTACTTCATTATGTGCTCGAGCATGGATTGCGTACGTACAACGAAGCAGAGCTGAAAAACATGCTGACTACTGCGAATGCCGGCGCATCCATCATCACAACGAGACGCGGGGCGCTCAGCGTTATGCCTGATGTGGAGGAAATCAGAGAACTGATACGCGAGCGAAGTGACGAAAATAGTAAAAGGGAGTTTTATTGATGGCAGATCATGTAGTAGTTGTTGATGATGATATGTCCAACCTCACGATGGCAGGTCAGATTCTGAGTCATGCGGGGATGCATGTAATGGGGCTGCAATCGGGAGAAGCGTTATTAAAACATTTGGCTGCGGAAAAACCTGCAGATATCATACTGCTTGATATTCGCATGCCGGAGATGGACGGTTTTGAAACTTTACAGAGAATCCAGGAGGGCGAAACAGAGGAAACCAGCATTCCGATAGTATTCCTGAGTGCCGATGATGACAGGCATTCCGAAGAACTCGGACTCGCGATGGGAGTATCCGATTACATAAAAAAGCCTTTCGAGCCGGAGATTTTAGTTCAGAGAATCCGGAATATCCTGGACCAGCACGCGGAGATGAAACGCCTGCGGGAGGAGATCGCCCTTGATCACATGACAGGTCTCCTGAATAAGGAATCAATAGAGAAAAAAATCCGACGGATTGTCAAATCACGCGCGGGTTGTTTTTGTGTAACGGATTTAGATTCGTTTAAACCGGTAAATGATATGTTCGGACATGAGATGGGTGACAGAGTGCTCATACTTTTTTCGAACATTTTGAAAAAGTCAGCGCCGTCCGGAAGCGTTCTCGGACGTGTCGGAGGCGATGAATTTCTGCTTTTTCTGAACGGAATCCAAACCGAAGATGAGATATCGGATTTTACATCTAAACTAAACAGCGAAATCACTCAGGGCGCCATCGGAATGAATGACGAAATGTCCATGCTTCCGTTGGGAGTATCTATCGGCGCGGCTTTTGTTCCGGCTGACGGAATGGAATATGATAACCTTTTCCGAATAGCTGACAAGGCTCTCCAGCATGTCAAACAGAACGGAAAACACGGATATCATTTGGCAAAGAGGGAGGATCAGGATCAGTCGCCGGGAACAAACCTGAAAACCTATCTGAATAATATCGCTGAGAGAAATGTTACTTCTCAGGCTATGTGGATGGGGCAGGAGTCCTTTATTGAAATATATCAATACATGATGCGATACATGGAGAGATACAACAGAGATGCCTACCGACTGATGGTCACTGCACAGTGTGATGAGACTGATTCCGGGCAGCGCGCTCTGATTGAAGAGTCAATGCGAAGCGCCCTTCAGGATACACTCAGAAACAGTGATTTTATGATGCAGACAGGGGAGATGCAGTTCTTTTTATTTCTGCCGGAGGTAGATGAAAAAGACATCGAACCGGTAATAGAGCGAATAAAAAACGCATGGGCGGCATCACCGTATCACGGACGCGCCGCTTTGCGATATGAGGCTGAGAGCATCCATGATCATGTTGCAAAAAAGGAGGGGTAACAAAGCAAAATTTATGCTTGCAATAATTGCAAAAAGGTGTTAGAATAAGAGTCGGGAGGGATATATGATGGAAGACTCATTGCAGTATCAGGTTTACGAGGTTACTTACGAGCGGAGTTTTCAGACGAGAAAGAAGATCCTTGAATCCGGACTTTCCAAACAGGATGCCAGGGATCTCGCACGGAAACACCGCAGCCTGTTGGATCCAACCTGTGTTGTTTCAAAGGGGTTTGGATTCGAAGAAATGGATATTATGTAAACCTGTCGGATTACCTGACAAGCCTTTGCTGACGCAGAGGCTTTTTCTTTTTATTCATAAAACACCGAAATGCTCAAGCAGAATTTTGAGCCCTATCAAGATCAGAATGATTCCTCCGGCAGCCTCAGCCCTTGAACTGTATTTTGCCCCGAAAAAGTTCCCTATCCTCACACCGATAGCTGAAATAATAAAAGTGGTTACAGTGATCAATACACATGCAAATACGGTGTTAATTAACATTGATGCT
>JAGABX010000118.1 GCA_017614395.1 Eubacterium sp. | reverse complement strand
TTTACCATTTCATAATCGTTGTTCTTCACGATAATGACAAACTCATCCCCCCCAACTCTGAACACAGGTGAATGAGCAAACGTCTCACAAATCATACCACATACATTTTTTATCGCAATATTTCCCTTTTCATGACCGAATGTGTCATTGATTCTTTTAAGATTATCCAGGTCTACCATCACAATTCCGAATTGTGTGGCGCCTGATTCAATTTCCCTTTTAATTTTATATACTTCACGTTCGTATGCAGTCTTGTTTCTGATGCCCGTCAGGGAATCGCGGACAGCCAGTTCACTCATTTCGTGCTCTCTCTTGCGTGATACCTCGAGCTGTCTGTTGGCACGGATCATTTTCTTCATATGATCCTCAACCTCCCGGATCATGGAAATAAACCCTCGGCCGAGCACTGATATCTCATCGCTTCCCTGAAATGCTTTTTCATATTCACCCGCAATAGCGGGATCCTTGGTCTCCGAGTAGGCCCGCATCGCATCCTCCAGACGTTTCGCGCGTCTGATAAAACGAACCCTGATCAGAATCAGCATAAACACTAGTCCGACAATAAAAATACATCCGATGATACCGATCAGCCTGAACGTATTCGCCATAATATCACTGTTGACGGTGGCCACATCAATCTCCGTAGCGATCAGTCCGATCTTTTTCCCATTGATGACAAGAGGCGTGTAGTATCCGTAGGTATGACCCCACTCGTTATCCCACTCCATATAACCATCCTGTTTAACGCCGGTCTCCCATGTACTCCACAGCAACCGGTAATCATCCCTGCCGTTATAGTATGTATCACCGAGATAAAGGTATTTTTTCCCATCGACACTGTTTTCCTCATCTAATGTCCTCTCGCCGTCGATCATATATACAACACTCTGTTTATAGTCCTGATCCGGTTTTAAGCTCTCTATCCTTCCTCTCTCGTCTCCCATTACCAGAAAGTACGAATACGGAATGTTGAATACCTTGCGGGCTTTTTCAAAAGTCAATAGCCAGTATTCATGTTTGTAGGTATAATATGCCATCTGGATTTCCGGCGTGGTATCCTCTATCCGCACATCAACGCCCAATGCCTGTCCCGGGTATTCTTTCGAAAAAAGTTTTACAAATTGCAAACGGGCCTCCTCGCAGCTGTCAAACCCGTAATCTATCCGCATCTCACGATAGTGATCCATGTAGAATTCCCTGTACTTGAAAACATCCTCTCCCTCACCCTTCATGAGAGTTGCGAGATACTCACCGATATTCCTGATATTTTTCTCACATTCGGTCTTGTAATTACTCATTTCGGAAAAATAAGTAACTATGCCTGACACTGCTAATATTACTATCGTAAATATAACAAACAGCAGCGTAAACCAGAACATCAAACCTCTGGAATATGATTTTTTCATGTACCCCTCCTGTTGCAACAGATAATATACTGCACCTGAATATCCCTTATACAGTTCAAACAGTTTGTTATCCTGTTACTTTTCATCCACCACCATAACAGCGGAGCCGTATGCTTTCAGCGGTTTTCCCGCCTCATCAAATTCCGTCGTGTAACGCACATGGAACGGGATTCGGCCTACGGTCAACGGAATGACAGCCTCTGAGCTCTCCCTGCCCTCCTCGAGTTCGCGTAGCATGTTATAATACATTTCCCTGTAATCCTCGGGAAAAACTCCGTTCTCAAACAAGGGCTCAGGATAATTCTCAATGACCGGCGGGAGATTCAAATCCCTCATACACCGGAAACACGGTCTCATTTCCTTGTTCGAGAAATAATACTCCCATGCATATACATTTGCCTGATCGCCGGCAGCCATGAGTTTTCTGTCGTTCTCCTCTATCCGTAACAGTTTTTCCTTCTCCGACGTAATGTTTTTTATCATGGTATATAACAGATACTGGTCACCCGCGCGCCCTATGACACGAATATCCGCACGGATCCAAAACTCAGTATCACCGCAGCTCTTGGAACACAGCACGCGTTTGGTCTCACAGGTTTCCTCTTCTCCGGATTCAATTGCCCTCTTGATCGCATTCTCATATATCCGCTTGTTATCCTCGTCGAGACTGGTCCACGGATTTGTATTGATCAGGGATCTCTCATCCATGTTCATTCCGAGTTCCCTGATATACTTTTTATTTACACGCAGAATCTCCAGTTCTCCGTTCTGGTAGGAAAGTACTGCTGCAGCTCCGACAAAATTGCTGAATATCAGCGTTTCCATGGAATTCGGATCCCAGAATTCACCGGCATCCACAGCCCTGACAAAATTCAGTGCTTCATTCATAGGCTCATGGTCGACTGTTTTCAGTTTTTCGATGAACTCATCCTTTGATAAAGGCTGGCTGTACAGATATCCCTGAATATAGTAACAGCCTATGCTCTCCATGTAATCAGCCTGATCCGCTGTCTCAACTCCCTCCGCTATGACAGGAGTGTTCAGCCATTTTGTCATCTGAACTACCGAGCTGATGATAGTGCCGCCGCGTCCGCCGATATTGCCATCTAAAAAGCGCATGTCAAGTTTTATGATATCAACATCTAAATCCTTCAGAATATTCAGCGAGGAATAGCCGCTGCCGAAATCATCCATCTCAACCAAATAGCCATATGAATGCAGTTTCTGCAAAGCCGTTTTTAATCCCTCCATGCCACCGATCGCCGAGCTCTCAGTGATCTCTATGCGAAGATATTTTACCGGTATATCATACTTTTTCCGTATTTCCTCAATCCGGTCAACGTAATCATGCTGAAATATATCATAGCGTGACATATTGCAGGAGATCGGAACCAACGGCAGATTGTTTTCCATGCAATGCTTCAGAAGTTTACATACCTCCTCAAACATATGCAGGTCGGCCTCAAATATCAGGTCATAGGCCTCTAAAACCGCAATAAATTCAGCCGGAAACTGCATGCCGAGTTGCGGATGCCTCCAGCGCATCAGCGCCTCAGCCCCCACCATACGACCGGTGGAGTGGTTTATCTGCGGCTGAAAAACAGCGTAAATCTCACCATGTTTTATGGCATCATATGTTCCATTGACTATTTCTTCCTCTGTCAACTGCCTTCCCATGAATATGCCCTCCTACAGCGTAAAAATCAAATCACCCGTAAACTCCCGTAAAATCCGACCTATTCCACTACGCTGTCAGTTTTTGAAATACATCAAAAACATTATTATTATACACCTTTTTCATAAAAAAGTAAAGCATATTTTATGTGTATATCCGTTCCCCCGGCACGATTTCAGACAATCTGCGGATCATGAAATCC
>JAGABX010000117.1 GCA_017614395.1 Eubacterium sp. | reverse complement strand
GTTTTGCGTGCAGGACACGGCATTTGCTTTGCAAAATCACATCTTTTGGCAGCGATTCTTCGGGCTAAAGGTGTACCTGCAGGGTTTTGTTATCAGAAACTAATTTTGGATGATGAGACAGCACCGGTATTGATATTTCATGGATTGAATGGGGTATATATTAAGGATTTGGAAAAATGGATAAGACTTGATGCGAGAGGAAACAAACCGGGTGTCAACGCACAGTTCTCGATTGATACAGAACAGTTGGCTTTTCCAATTCGAACTGAAAAAGGTGAGGAGGATAGTTTTATCATTTATCCGAACCCTGATTCATTGGTTTTGGACACAATGCGGCAGAGCAGGACGAGGTCTGAACTGTGGGACGATTTGCCTGCGGAATTCAGTCCAATGTAATTGACAAATATTGTAGATGGTGTTATCATACATATACCATATATGGTCAGGAGGTGACAAGTATGGATCCGGTATTATCAGAAGAGGAAGATATTGAAGTCAATGATAGTCTTCTGCGTGAGTTGGATAAAGGGATTGATGACATTGAGGCGGGAAGATATTATTCCGTCGAAGAGGCATTCGATTACATCACAAGAAAGAGGGATGAATGGCGGAATGCAAGAGTTAGAAGTGAAAGTGTCGCACGAAGCGGCGGATGATATTCTTGAAATCGCAAAAAACATAGAGCAGAATTTTGGGAAAGAACGTGCTGATCGATTTCAGAACGAGATTCGGAGCGTTATCAGTAAACTGAGTTATACATCTATGATTTATGGAGATACAGGCATCTTTTATAGGGATAAACTGATTTACAAGAAGCATTTTCTGCCATCTCTTATCTTTTATTATGTGTACACTGGAATTATAATTCAAATTGCTCAGGGAGTGCTGACATTATGAGATACTATGGATTCATCATAGATGGAGGAACTTAGGTGATCATCAGTGCAAGCAGACGAACCGATATACCCACCTACTATTCAGAGTGGTTTGCGAGAAGAGTGAAAGAAGGTTTTCTTTATGTGAGGAATCCGATGAACGCACTTCAAGTGAGCCGGATTAATCTGACTCCGGAGGTTGTAGACTGTATTGTATTTTGGACGAAGAATCCGATACCTATGCTTCCTCGTTTGAATGCTTTTGACAGGTATCCCTATTTTTTCCAGTTTACATTAACCGGATATGATGCGGATATTGAGAGTGGACTGCCGGACAAGTGGGATAAGCTGGTTCCAGCATTTATTGAACTGTCAAAGCGTATTGGACCGGAGCGTGTGATATGGCGTTATGACCCCATTGTGCTCAACGACCGGTATGATGAGGCGTATCATCTTAACACATTCAGGCGATTGGCGGAGACACTCGGTGGGTATACGAAAAAATGCGTGATTAGCTTTGTTGATATCTATCAGAAGAATGTAAAGAATATGAGAGAACTGAATAACTCTGCTCCATCCGATGAGATGCTGCTTTTGTTTGCGGGTAAGATGAGTCAGGTGGCAAAGGAGAATGGCATGGTTATCGCAACCTGCGCTGAAAAGATTGATTTATCGTCGGTTGGGATTGAGCATAATTCCTGTATCGACAGGGAATTGATTGAAGCAATAGCCGGCGGAAGACTCAATGTAAAAAAAGATCTAAACCAGCGTGAAGAGTGCGGCTGTGTATCCAGTATAGACATCGGCGCCTACAACAGTTGCGCGAACGGATGTAAGTATTGCTACGCCAATTACAGTCCGGAGAATGTCCGAGTGAATATGAATCGATATGACCCGATGTCTGAGATCCTTTGCGATACGATTCGGCCGGAAGACAAGATCACGGTTCGTGAGATGAAATCGTTGCTGGAAAAGCAGATGATGCTTAGCTTGGATGAGAATTAGGAAGCAAATAGGGTTCTAAATAGAAACCGGGAAATACAGAAAGGTTTATGGTGTCGATATCAACGAGGTCTACCTGAAGGCAGTGTCCGAACGGTATGTCGGGTTATCGGGAGTGTTGGAATGTCTGCATGTTGATTTAGTCGGTGAATCGGATAGATTGCCTCGTGTTCAGATGGTTATTGCCAATCTTCTCATCGAGTACATCGGATATTCCGCATTTCAAAATGTCGTTCGTCAAACCGAGCCGGAATATGTATCCTGTATCATTCAGATCAATACGGATGAGGAAGAATGGGTTTCGGATTCGCCGTATATCCATACGTTTGACAGGCTCGATGAAATCCATGAACAGATGGATGCTAATGACCTGGCAGAGTCAATGAAAGAAATTGGATACCATGATATTCTGCGTGCGACGGAGGAACTGCCCAACGGAAAGACTTTGGTAAGAATAGATTTCAAAAAGGATTGAGGGGAAAAACAGCGAAACTTAATAAAACACAAATGTGAGGGGGATTATTATGAGAGTTTTTGTTGTATATTGCCATCCAAGTAATAATAGTTTTACGTATGCAATTAAGGAGGCTTTTGTCAAAGGGCTTGAAGATGCGGGGCATTCCTATGTGGTGTCGGACTTATATGCAGATGGATTCAATCCCGTAATGTCTGAAGAAGAATATATCAGAGAGAGCTTCTACCAAGCAGAAAAAACGATTTCGGAGGATGTTAGGAAAGAACAGTTAAAGATAGATAATGCGGATGCTGTTGTATTTATTTATCCTGATTTTTGGACCGCCTCGCCTGCCATGCTGGAGGGATGGTTTCAAAGAGTATGGACATATGGGTATGCGTATGGAAATGAACGAACCATGAAAACACTTGAAAAAGCCATGTTTCTGATTACGATGGGGGGATCGCTGAATGATGATATCCGAAAAGAACAATTAGAAGCCATGAAAGTTGTTATGGTAGGTGACAGGATCAGAGATCGAGCCGGGAAGGTTGAAGTATATGCCTTTGATGAAATGACTCGCGGTTACGGAAATGATGAAAACAGGGTCAGAAGGATAGATGAGTTTTCGAAAAAGGCCTATGAGCTGGCAAAGAATATTGAGAATGGAGATAAATAAGGCGGTTTGCGGCCAGGAGGTCGGTTTCAGCCGACACAGGCGGCTATCGCTTCGAAACAGTGATCTAATCATTGTTAAGAGCAGTAATGTTTAAAAATGGAGAGATCCCTATTGCGTATGCAGTAGGGATCTTTTTATTACGATAGGGGGTTGACAAAACTAATCCGGCATGTTATCATCATATAGACACTAAACAGTATAGCGACTATACAGGAGGAGAATAATGGAAGACTTCAATAATTTCGGATGGCAACTGGAGCGTGTAATCCATAAATATACGCAATTTGAGAAAAAGCCGCAGTTATATCTGAACGAGATAAAGATGGCTCAGCCGGAGATCCATACAATCACGATTGTTGGTGATCAAGAAGGAATCAATATTACCGAACTGGCCGGCAAGCGCGCTGTAACCAAGGGAGCAGTTTCCCAGATGATCTATAAGCTGACGGACAAGGGACTGGTTGAAAAACGTCCATCGCCTCAATCTGACTCAGAAATTAACTTGTATCTTACTTCCAAGGGGAAAAGTGTTTATGATGAACATCAAAAACGATTTGAATCCATGCGTAAGTACTTTGAAGATACGATGAATATGATTCCAAATGAGACTCGAAAACAATTGATGACATTTTTGGAGAGATTTGAATCAGAACTTGATAAATTGCTGAAGGGAGGTGTATGGTCTGTGTGTGCCGCCGTTTGTTGAAGAGTTTTTGGAACACACTGAGATTACGACTAATTATTTCTTTGCAATAGCAACCTATGGCTTTTTCCCCGGGGCCGTATGCGGACAGATGGGACAGATACGCACCAAAAACGGCAGAGGGTTTGACTATGTTAATCGAGTTAAAATGGCGGAAAACTGCATTACATTTTAGGTAAACTCTGCTTGGATTGCGGAGGAGTCCTGCTTCGGTGGGACTCCTTTTGATTTGTTGACAGGCTGCTGCAATGGTGGTATTATGAGTACACTGTTGTAATAGAGAGGAATGAGAATAAAATATGTGTAAGGAGAGAGATTGCCTAATACGAGGTACTGCGGCAGACGGACAGATTCGCTTTTTTTGTGTAAGCTCAAAGGAAACTGTTGAAGAGGCGAGACGGCGTCACGGTACCAGTCCGGTCATGACAGCAGCACTTGGAAGACTCTTAAGTGCCGGTTTGATGATGGGAGCCATGATGAAGGATGAGAAGGATCTGCTAACACTGCAGATACGTGGCGATGGGCCGGGACAGGGGCTGATCGTATCTGCGGATGCATTCGGTCATGTAAAAGGATATCCGATCGAGCCTCTCGTTTTGATTCCGGCGAATTCAAAAGGGAAGCTTGATGTGGGTGGAGCAATGGGGAATGGTGTCCTAAGCGTGATAAGAGATACCGGGATAGGTGAACCATACTCCAGTCAGGTGAACCTGGTTTCAGGGGAGATCGCGGAAGATCTGACATATTATTACGCTTCTTCGGAACAGATTCCGTCATCCGTTGCTTTGGGAGTGCTGATGAATAAGGAGAATACGGTTCGGGCAGCGGGAGGCTATATTATTCAGCTGATGCCCGGGACGGATGAAGCTATCCTTGATGCGCTTGAAATAAGACTGAAAGAAGCAAGCCCGGTAACTACATATCTATCCGATGGTTTTTCTCCTGAGGATATTATCGCTGAGCTACTTGGATGCTGGGATATAAACATATCGGATGACAGATTGCCGGTCAGCTTTCATTGTAATTGTTCCAAAGAAAGGGCAAGCAAGGTCTTGATCAGCCTGGGACAGAAGGAAATCAGGGAGATGATAAATGAAAAGAAGCCGGTAGAGCTTCATTGTCATTTTTGTAATTCGAACTATGTGTTTTCGGTAAAAGAGTTGGAGAAAGACATATTTGTCCGTGATCCCGGCTTATCATCAGAATAAGGAGCATTGGAATACGATTATTCTTGACGGCTCTGTTCCTGAGGATGAAGTCAAACGGATGCATTTGTTCAGTGGCTTGGCGAGCCGGTAAAACGCCGCCACAAATAGGAGGAGGGCGGAACACGTGAAAAAAGCAAGACTTGTATATATTGTTATTATCTCCGTGTTATTAATACTAGCACTGATACTGTGTATTCTGTTTCGTCATGAGTTAAAATCACTCAGTACGCTGTCGGAAAAGAGCGAGGGTGTTTACACGATGACATATGACGGAGATTACGGATTTGACGAGTTTTTGAAAACCGGAGCGGGGAGTGACAAGGATATTGAGAAATATGTAACAAAAAGGCTTCTCAAAGGTTTACCGATACAGATAAATGTGACGGATGCAGGTTGTACAGCATTTGTTACTAAAAATGAAAAGGGCGATGTGATATTTGCAAGGAATTTTGATTTCACCTATGCCCCTATGCTCCAGCTCTATACAAAACCGGATAATGGCTATGCGTCCGTATCTACGGTGAATCTTACATTCGCGGGATATGATATGGATAACTTGCCTTCAACGGGAATAGGGATTAACAATTTCCTGACTCTCGCTGCACCGTTTTTACCATTTGACGGTATGAATGAAAAAGGTGTTGCCATGGCGCTTCTAGCTGTTCCCGAGGCGGATTTGAATAAAGATCCGGATAAGGTTACACTGAACACAACGACTGCGATTCGACTGGTGCTTGACAAAGCGTCAACTGTGGATGAGGCCATCAATCTGTTACGGCAATATAACATTTATTTTTCCGGAGACATTACCTGTCATTTTCTGATTGCAGATCAATCGGGCTCATCTGTTATTGTTGAGTATTATGACGGTGATTTGCAGACGGTTCGATCCGTCGAGGAATATCAGATTGCATCGAACTTTATCGCATACAATGATGTGAATATCGGAGAAGGTTATACCGAGTTCGAACGCTATGATCGTGTCGAGGAAGTTTTGAAATCAAATGGAAACTCGCTTTCGTTAGAGAAATGTAGACTTTTATTAAATGAAATCGGAGTTCGCGATGGAGAGACTGATAAACTCCAATGGTCGGTTGTTTACAACCTGTCCGAGAAAACAGGAGAGATCTGGCCTCACAGGGACGATAGCAGATTGTGGGATTTTTCACTTCAGATTCGATAGACTAATTTCCAAAGGAGCAGATTGGTATTATGAGTACACTGTTGCAATAGAGAGGAATGAGAATCAAATATGTGTAAGGAGAATGATTTAAAATAAGTGCGGAAACTCAAGAGAAGTCATATTGAACTTGACAGATGTTGATAAAAATGCTATACTTTGTCACAGAATAAGAGAAAGGACCACTCCGTGTGTGATGGTGACGAAATGAAGTATTGATAATTTGATTTGGTAGATGCAATGTTAATTCTGACCTGATAAGGTCTGTTTATGTATGCCGGATTAGATTATCGTATTCGTTTTGGAGCCTTTTTTTTGTGTTTTAATGTTTAGTATTATGACTTCATATGTACGACGAATCTGCGTTCGGCAATTAACTACGGGAGGTGGTACATATGGCACAGATACAGGTAAGCAATCTGACTTTTTCATATGATGGAAGCTCCGATGATGTATTTACAGATACATCGTTTAATATTGATACGGATTGGAAACTTGGATTAATCGGTCGTAACGGCAAAGGAAAAACGACTTTGCTGAATCTTTTACTGGGTAAGTATGAGTATCAGGGGAAGATAAGCACAAATGCAGGATTTGATTATTTCCCTTATCCGGTATCGGAAGAGGATTTGGCTACAAATGCCACAGACCTGATAGAACGATGGAAGCCACAGGTGGAAATCTGGCAGGTGCTGATCCAGATGAATTTGATGAGTATGGATCCGGAGTGCCTGTATCGCCCGTTTGGAACGCTCAGTTTCGGTGAACGGACAAGGGTTATGCTGGCAGTTCTGTTTTCGGGTGAAAATGAGTTTCTCCTGATCGACGAGCCAACTAATCATCTGGATGGCGTGGCACGGTGTATCATAAAATCCTTTCTTGCTGCAAAAAAAGGGTTTATTCTCGTGTCGCATGACAGAGATTTGCTGGATGGAGTATGCGATCATGTGTTGGTATTGAACAGGTCCACCGTAGAGGTTCAGTCGGGCAATTTTTCTTCCTGGTGGGAGAATAAAGAAAAAAGGGACGCATTCAACTTATCCGAGAATGAAAAGCATCTTAAAGAAATCGGAAAACTGAAAAAAGCAGCAGACAGAAGTGGCCGGTGGGCGGATAAGAATGAAAAGACCAAGATCGGATTTGATCCGGTTAAGGACCATGACAGGAGTATATCAACCCGATCGTTTATCGGCGCCAAGACGAAGAAGATGCAGGCGCGGGTAAAGGCGTATGAATCTCGCATAGATAGAGAGATTGAAGAACAAGAAGGACTCTTGCAGGATATTGAACGTGTCAAAGACTTGAAAATGCATCCTGTCGATCATCACAAAGATGTTCTGGTAGATGCCAGAGAACTGACTCTGAGGTATCCCGAAAATGATCATTCCTTGTTCGAAGCACTTAATTTTCAGGTGAAGCAGGGTGAAAGAGTTGTTCTATCCGGCAGCAACGGATGTGGAAAATCGAGTTTGATAGGAGCGATTCTGAGCAGATCCGGTTTTTCAGGGCGCGAAATGGACACGGAGATTTTGGTTTCCGGTGAATTGGATGTGGCATCCGGTATGATCATTTCTTATGTTAATCAGGACACCTCATTTCTGACCGGGACAGCGCGGGAATTCTGTGCAGAGAGAGGGTTGGATGAGAGTTTGTTTTTTACTGCACTCAGACACCTTGGGTTTGAACGGGAGCAGTTTGTAAAGGATATGGAGGATTATTCTGAGGGACAAAAAAAGAAGGTTCTTATCGCTGCGAGTCTGATCACACCTGCACATCTGTATGTCTGGGATGAGCCACTTAATTATATCGATGTTTTCTCACGGATGCAGATAGAAAAGCTGATACAGGTGTATGAGCCCACCATGTTGATTGTAGAACATGATGTCAGGTTTCAGGAAATGGTTGCGACGAAGACTGTATCGATACGCGAGGAGTCTCAGACCATATGGCTTGGCGAGCCGGTAAAACGCTGTCACAAATAGGAGAGAAAAACCATTATGAAAAATCAAAGGAAACCGGCTAACGACGAAATGCATGGTGTTGCACTGATTATGGCAATCATCGTCTGCGCGGGCATCTTCGGTTGGATTTACGAGACACTGTTTTACATGTACAACTATAACGGTCGGTTTGTCATGAGAGGCACCGGTTTCGGGCCTTGGATCGACGTCTACTGTCTGGGTGGCGTGCTTATATATTTTGCCTGCCGAAAGCTGACGAAAAGACCATGGCTCGTGTTCCTGGTGAGCGGTGCACTCTGTGGGGCGCTTGAGTATGCTGCAGGTTTTATATTGGATCGTGTCAACGGCGGCTATTGGGGCTGGAACTACAACACGGAAAAACTGAATTTCGGCAATATCAATGGCTATATCTGCCTGCGGTCGGTGCTTGTGTTCGCGGTGTCCGGATGCATATTGTTCTACGCGATCCTTCCCGGGCTTAACTGGCTGTGGAAAAGGATCGGCGAAAAGGCTTTTTCTCGAATTTTTATTATTCTGGGTGTGATCGTCCTGATTGACATCGCCTACAACGACATTGCATGCTATATGTTTGGAATGCCGGACGCTTCGCAACTTTACAGCCGTCTTGGTTGAAAAAAAGGTTAACTGTCAATACACACCGTTATGACAATCGGTGACAATCCGGCCTTTTGAATGGCGGCAAGATCCGCCTCAATGACGCATTGCCCTGCTGTTACTTCGTCGCCTTCTCGTGCTAACAGGGTAAATCCATCACCGTTCAGAGAAACAGTATCAATTCCGATGTGAACCAGAATGTTTTCACCGGATTCTTTTTCTATTGCAAATGCATGTCCTGTATCGGCAAGTGTAACAATGGTTCCTGAGCACGGTGCATAAATCCGTCCGTTATCAGGCATTATTCCGCAGCATTTCCCTAATGTTCCGTTTGCAAAAACCTCATCGGGAATATCTTCCATTTTTATGATTCGTCCATCGGCGGGGGCGGTCAGTCCGTCCGGACTCCCGCTGAACGTGAATGTATCCTCGTGCGTGATTTCCGGAGTGTCTGTGCCTTCGGGAAGTAAATCTTTTTCTTTTATTGTGAAAGCGGTTAGTATGTATCCCCCGATGTAGGATATGAGCAGACCGCCGAGATAGGACAGCGCGTTTTTAACGAAACCGTTTGGACCGGCAGTCATAACAAATACTCCGATAAGACCTGATGGTCCCCATGTGGTGGATGCCACCTGCATTGCCATGACAAAGGCTCCACCGAAGCCGGCGCCGAGTCCGGCAGTTATAAATGGTTTTCCGAGTGGCAGAGTGACACCGTATATGAGTGGTTCGCCGACGCCGAGAAAACCTGCCGGCAGCGCACCGGAGGTTATATGGCACAGCTTTTCATTTCCAGCATGTTTTGCCTTTCTGCGTATGGCAAGCGCAGCGCCTACCTGTCCGGCACCAGCCATGGCGAGAACAGGATAGAGTGTTATATAGCCTATTTCCTCGAGCTGGATTGCATAGAGACCTACGAGACCATGGTGCATACCGGTTGTGACGAGCGGCAGGAACAGGGCTGATGCAATATATCCGCCGATGAGTCTAACTGTCATGCTTTCCGATGAACAAATCTCGCCGATGCCCCAGGCAATTCCGCTTGAAATATATCCGAACACCGGCATGACAAGCAGAATATACGGAAGCAGGCAGATCAATAGTGATACAAACGGAGTCAGAATGAAGTCCAGGCTTGTTGGCAGATGTTTTCGAAGTCTTTTTTCCACGACAGACAGCAGGAATGCGCCGAAGATTACAGCCAGTACACCTCCCTTTCCGGCACAGAGAACGGAATTAAGGGGTGTTTTTTCATTATACAGGCCGAATACTCCTGCTATAGTGTTGATTCCGTCGAGAGAGGTTATCATACCGAGCATGCCTCCGAGGATCGGCGTAGCCCCGAATCGTTCAGCAGCACGGTATCCTGTCCATGCCGTGATGTATGTCATAAATGAAGTGCTGACAAGCGTAAGCACGGAATAAACAATATTCCAAACAGAGTTTTTTTCATAATCGGGATAAACCTGAGCGAGCAGGGAAGCGAAACCGGCGCATAAACCGGCTGTAATGATTCCGGGTATCATGGGCACAAAAATATCACCGATGATTTTCAGAAAATCCCGGATACTGCGTTTGTTTTCTTTTTTTGTATTATCAGAGAATGATTTATGCACACGTATGCCTATTCCTGCTTCGTGCAATTCATCGGCAAATACTTTTGCTTTTCCGGGACCGACGACTATTTCCAATGTGTTATCCCTGTCGTGAACAACTCCCATAACTCCGTCAATCTGCTCGAGAGTGTCAGCGGATATATGCCGGTCATCATTAACGATAACTCTGAGTCTGGTTATGCAGTTCCCTGCTTTTTCAATATTGTCTTCGCCACCAAGTGCCTGTACGATTTTCGTTACTGTATCATTCATGGTTTAACTCCGCTTTCAGAATATGATATGAAGCACACAGGTTATTGCTGTGTATTTGTATTATACTGAAATCGGTTTGCTGTTGCAAGTTTTTTCTTGATTTGTTCAGAGTTTTAGAATAATGAGACTGCAAGAAATAATGAGCTATGATGGAATTTGACTGCCAGACACCGGCCTCGCTCTGCGTCGAAGCCGGTACCCGGCGCTCTTTCCTTCTCCTATTATGTATACTAACAGAGTTCGTTGTCAAAAAGAGCGCAGGATTTTGTCGCGAAATTGAAAGTTTCATGACAGTTTTAAGTCATTTTTAACAAAAATGATCTGACTTTTTGCTAAATAACCCCGTAAACGCTTGCATGAATGGGAATTTTGTGATAAAATATCATTTTAGTTGGAAAACAAAGGAGGTATCACTATGTGGATCAAGGTACCATATGAGAATAATCTGATAAATACGGACAGGGCGAGGCGGATATCTGTCAAGCGCGCAGCGGGTAACGGAGCAAAAACGACCTATAAGGTTGTGATTTCGACTGAGGAACAGCATTATACAATATTTGCCAGTGACAAGGAAAGCGATTGCGCGGCGGTTCTTGACGAGGTTTTTACATCAATTGATTTGGAGAAACCGACCTATGTAGTGCCGATGTCCAAACTGAAACTGTCGCGTTGACAAAACCATGATGATATCAATGCAACAGGCACATGAAATAATATGAATCAGATAATTAATACTACCAATGAATGAGGGGGCAAAATAATGAACGAGAAAAAGTATACCGGCGTTCTGGTAAAGGGCGAAGGCGAGAATGAAATCTATTATCCGCTGGGTGTGCCGGGAGGATTCTTTATCTACGAAGCGAGCGCTGATGAGTCAATCCTGTTCGCTGATTCCAATGTAATCCATATGTATGGTTGTGAGACGATGGAGGAATTTCGGGAGTATACCGGCAATACCTTCACGGGAATGGTATATAAGGAAGACCTGCACAAAATCGAAAATGAGATTCAGGCGCAAACCATGTTTGGCGAGAAACGCCATGATTATGTACGTTACCGGATCAAGCCGAAGAATGGGGACGTTCGCTATATCGAGGATTTCGGACACCTCCTTCACGGGAACAATGGGAAAAAGTATTTCTATGTGTTTATCGTGGATGTGGATCAGGATGAGTATCTGAACCGTGACCGGAACAGTTTTGCCGAGGCGCAGATTCTGTCCATGAACCAGGAGACGGATGCCCTGACTGGTCTGTTCAACATGTCCTTTTTCTATCAGAATGTACAACAGATGCTGTCGAAACCCGAGTCCCATCGCGTTCATGTCGCATTTATTCATTTTGATATTCCGAACTTTAAACTATACAACGAGCGTTACGGGTTCCGCGTTGGTGATGAATTGCTCTGTGAGGTGGCCAAGGGGCTGCATGAGGTATTCGGCGACGACGGTATAGCGTCGCGGTTTTCAGATGACCATTTCGTGGTATGCGTGAAAACAAAGGATCAGGATGATGCTTCTCTGCGGGTCGACCGCTTTTTCAAGATTATTCTGACAAATGCGGATCCGGCGAAGCGTGTGCGTATAAAAGCCGGCATTTATTTCATGGAGGATCGTTATGCTGAGGTCGGTCTCGCCTGCGATCATGCCCGTCTGGCCTGCAATTCCATTAAGGCCAGACACGATATAAACTGTTGCGTATATGATGAATTGCTCCGTGAGAAACTGCGTAAACAGCAGTATGTAGTTGATCACATTGATGAGGCGGTTAAAAACGATTGGATCCATGTGTATTATCAGCCGGTGATCCGTTGCTCGACCGGTCAGATCTGCGGTTATGAGGCGCTGGTGCGCTGGATCGATCCGAATGTGGGATTTCTCAATCCGGGAGATTTTATCGAAACGCTCGAACAGTTCCATCTGATCCATCTTGTGGACAGTTATGTTGTGGAACATGTATGCAAGGATTACCAGCGGCTGAAACTACAGGGCGAGCCGCTCGTTCCGGTGTCAATTAACCTGTCCCGGCTTGATTTTGAGTTGACGGATGTTTATGATTCAATCGAGATGACACGTGAGGTGTACGGTGTGCCGGTTGAGTATCTGGATTTGGAGATCACGGAGAGCGCCCTGACCGACAAGGACGACTTTTTGAAAAATGAGTGCAAGCGTTTTCGTGATAAAGGCTACAAATTGTGGCTGGATGATTTCGGTAGCGGTTATTCTTCGCTGAATGTACTTACCGAGTTTGAATTTGATGTGTTGAAACTTGATTTGGTATTTCTGCGCAGCTTTGATAAAAATCCCAAGACAGATGTCCTGATGACATACATTGTTGACGGAGCGATCAAGCTGGGACTCGAGCCGTTGACAGAAGGCGTCGAGACTGAAAAGCATTTTGAGTTTCTGAGATCGATAGGGTGCGTGCGCGCGCAGGGATATTATTTCGGAAAACCGCAGCCGATGGAGGAGTCCAGGCAGGCGAGCCGTGACAAGGGGCTGGAATGGGAGAAGACCAATCTGTGATATGAGGGTAATGACTCCTCCTGAAAGAACCAGGATACATAGATAGAGGCGTGTGATAGATGTTTACAGGTATTATTGAAGAAGTAGGGACGATTGATAAGATAGAAAAAGGGAGTCAATCCGCGATATTGAGAGTTTCCTGCCGAAAGGTAATCGACGGAACACGCATCGGAGACAGCATTGCCGTGAACGGTGTTTGTTTGACCGCAACGAGTATTGGAAATGACGGATTCTCGGCGGATGTCATGGATGAGACTGTACGGAGATCATCGCTTTCGGATTTGAGATCCGGAAGCAGGGTAAATCTCGAGAGAGCGATGCCGGCGGACGGACGTTTCGGCGGTCATATTGTTGCCGGTCATGTGGACGGAACGGGTGTCATACGTGACATTACAAAAGAGGAGATGGCGGTCGTCTATCGGATCGGGATCGTTAAAAGCAGACAGGGAGACGGTCATGACAGCGGAGATGCCGACCTGCTCCGTTATGTTGTTCAGAAGGGATCGATTGCGATCGACGGCATCAGTCTGACCGTAGCTGAGGTTGATGATACCGGTTTCAGTGTTTCGATTATTCCGCATACGATATCACAGACGACTTTACATGAGAAACGGACAGGAGACATCGTCAATATAGAAACGGATATCATTGGGAAATATGTTGAAAAACTAATTGGGAATAATTCGATATCTGCAATACCTTCTGCTTTTTTCGGACGTCTTTCGGGAAGCACTGAAAAAGCAGAGGAGTTTTTAGCTGAGAATGGGTTTTATTAATACTTGTGATATGAAGAGGAGCCGTAACATGTCAACAAACAGTAACCTGCAATTGTCAACTATAGATGAAGCATTGGATGAGCTGACGAAGGGGCATGTAATTCTGGTAATTGATGATCCGGACAGGGAGAACGAGGGCGATCTGATCTGCGCGGCGGAATTTGCCACTACCGAAAATGTCAACCTGATGGCCAGTGATGCTAAAGGCCTGATCTGTATGCCGATGAGTCATGAACTGACCGCGAAACTCGGATTGGAGCAGATGGTCGAGAACAACACGGATAATCACGCGACTGCGTTTACTGTTTCTATCGACCACATCGACACAACTACCGGAATATCCGCGGTGGAACGATCTCTGACGGCAATGAAATGTGTGGAGGATGACGCAAAACCGGAGCATTTCAGGCGACCGGGACATATGTTTCCGCTGGAGGCCAGAGAGGGCGGAGTTTTGAAACGCGCCGGACATACGGAGGCGACAGTCGATCTGCTCCGCTTGGCCGGATTAAAGGAATGCGGTCTTTGCTGTGAGATCATGCGTGATGACGGGACTATGATGCGAACCCCTGAACTGTATGATTTTGCGAAGGATCACGGAATTATAGTCATAACTATAGAGGATTTGATCCGCACCAGACTCAAATCGGAGTTATTGGTATCGCGTGAGGCAGAGGCTAAACTGCCTACAAAATATGGTGAGTTTACCATATACGGATATAAAAATATCACGAACGGAGAACATCATGTAGCGCTCACTATGGGTGATATTTCGGATGGTGAGCCGGTTTTGTGCAGGGTTCATTCGGAATGCCTGACCGGTGATGTGTTTGGTTCGAGAAGGTGCGACTGCGGTGAGCAGTTGGATAACGCCATGAGGATGATAGCAGACGAGGGGCGCGGTGTACTCCTGTACATGCGGCAGGAGGGACGGGGAATAGGTCTCCTCAACAAACTCAAAGCATACGAGCTGCAGGAGGACGGCTACGATACTGTCGAGGCAAACATTAAGCTGGGGTTTCCGCCGGATTTGCGCGAGTATGGAATAGGTGCTCAGATACTCCATCATCTCGGGGCATTGCGACTCCGGCTGTTGACGAATAATCCGAAAAAGATCGCCGGGCTCTCAGGATATGGAATTACGATAGAGGAACGAGTTCCGATCCAGATTGCGGCGCATCCGGAGGATTATGTATATTTAAAAACAAAACAGGAAAAAATGGCACATATGACCAATTATAAATAAGGAGCAAGTAATATAAAATTTTTATATAGCAGGAGGTATACCTTGATGAAGGTTATCGAAGGAAAACTGATCGGCAACGGAATGAAGATCGGGATTGTTGCAGCGCGTTTCAACGAGTTTATCGTGAGCAAGCTTGTCGGTGGCGCAGAGGACGGACTGGTACGTCACGGAGTAAACGGAGACGACATTGAGCTGGTCTGGGTTCCCGGTTCGTTTGAGATTCCCGGCGTTGCAAAAAAAATGGCATCGTCCGGAATGTACGATGCCGTGATTTGTCTAGGCGCAGTGATTCGGGGATCAACATCTCACTATGACTACGTTTGCGCAGAGGTGAGCAAGGGTGTTGCAACTGTCGGTATGGAAACCGGTGTGCCCACCATATTCGGCATACTAACTACCGACAACATAGAGCAGGCTATCGAGCGTGCCGGCACCAAAGCCGGAAATAAAGGCTATGATGCGGCGCTGTCAGCCATCGAGATGGTTTCCCTGAACAAAATCCTCGTCAGTCCGCGTCCATGATGTTCATTTCTTCATGATCTGCACTGACAGCAATAGTAAACAATAAAACACTGACTGCGATCAAAAAGGCTGTGGCATAGGACGTGAACAGATATCCGAGCAGCTGGTCGGGTTGTTCGACAACTAATTTGATACCGTTTATCAGATAGTATCCGCCGCACAGCACGTTCAGACCTGCCGCAAACCATGTCATGAGTTTTGTTCCGATTCGCTGATAGTATAAAAAGCATATAACGTAGCAGATCAGGACTATGCCGCACAGTATCACGATGCTGAGACCGTTTCCGTTCAGGATGTTTACCTGTGAAATCAGGTTTGCAACCGAGGACAGTACCATCAGTCCGAATCCAATGGTGATAGGCATGTTGGGTGAATGTCCCTCGCGCAGCCTTTTGCATGCATAGAACAGGCACACTGTGGTTGCAAAGGTCAGCGGGGCTGCTATCAGCCACAGTATTACTAACAACAGGTCCATGCCGGGTTTTCTTGCCAATTCGATTAGAGACAGTATTGCGCGTCCTGTATCATAGGCGGAAATCACCACTGTGATCAACAGAATGTAACGTAACGGCGAGAGTAGTCCCTCATAGCGGAAGGAAATGCTTCCGGATTCATTGTTCATTTGTTATACCTCCTGACTGTATGTGGATAGTTCTTATAATTTGCATACTTGGAAATTATAACATAAGTAAAACGATTTTTCAATGCTTTTTGTATTTTTGTGTATTTGAACCAATAATAACCAACTAGAATAATAATAAATAAAAAAAGGAGGCTAAAAAATTGGAAAAGAAAAAAGGAATCGTAGCTGAGTTCAAGGAGTTCGCGCTCCGAGGCAGTGTGGTGGATCTGGCAGTCGGCGTCATCATCGGTGCCGCATTCCAGGCAATCGTTAATTCGCTGGTTGAGGATATTCTCTCTCCGATACTCGGACTGGTACTGCAGGGAAACATGAGCAGCCTGTCACTCGATTTGTTTGACGGCAGGGTAACGATACGCTACGGAAGCTTTTTCATGGCAATCATCAATTTCCTGATCATGGCATTTGTAATATTCATGATCGTGAAGGGTATCAATGCTTTACGTAATCGCGGGAAAAAGAACGAGCAGGGTGAACCGACGGAGAAAACCTGTCCGTTCTGCCAGTCACAGATTTCCTACAAGGCAACACGTTGTCCGAACTGCACATCTGAGATCAAGGATTGATAATCAAATCTATGACAGAGAAAAAAGCAATCATTATTGCGGCATTGTTAGGCGGAATCGTCCTGATGCTGCTGATTGTCGCAATTCAGCCGGTCACGCGGTTTGAGGATGAATATCCGATGACGGCGGTCAGCGGTCCGGCGGCATCCGACGGAATCATGGATACTCAGACGAACACCTCAGGAGAGGAGAGTCCGTCGGCTCTGCCATCAGCTTCAGAAAATCCGGAACCCGTGCCGACGGAGGAACCCGTTTTGTCGGCCACGGGTATTCCGTGTGTCAATCCGGAAGGCAATACGCTGGAGACACGTGTCAATACTCCGGACGGTTTTACCAGGACAAAAGAGGACATCAACGGACTCGGAACATATTTACGTGATTTCAAACTGAAAAAGGACGGCTCGCCGGTTTTGCTGTACAACAAACAGGAAAAAGAAAACCAATACGCTCATGTGGCGGTATTCAAACTTCCATTAGAAAAAAAGGATCTCCAGCAGTGCGCCGATTCGGTTATGCGCGTTTATGCCGAGTATTTCCGCTCAAAGGGTGAATACAGCAGGATCAGTTTTTCACTGAACGATGATTTTAAGGCGTCATATGATAAATGGCGTGAGGGATATCGCATTTATGAGAGCGGGAGCGGTTATGAATGGGATGATGTGGCGGATTTTGACGAATCAAATGCCGCGTTCAAAGAGTTCATGCGTATTGTGTTCTCGTATGCGGGAACATATTCTCTTGATACTGATTCGGAAAAAGTGGAAAAAACCGAGGATATTCAGATCGGGGATGTTTTTTTGCAGGCAGGTTCGCCCGGACATGTTGTGATGGTTGTCGATCTGTGTGAGGATGCTAACGGCCGAAAGGCGTTTTTGCTCGCACAGGGATATATGCCGGCGCAACAGTTCCACCTGTTGAAAAATCCGGCGCACGAGAATGATCCGTGGTATTATGTCGACGAGGTAACATATCCGTTTGATACGCCGGAATATACTTTCGAGGAGCCGTGCCTGAGACGGATGAATTATTAGTATCCCGACCCGGAACGGAGGCATATATGACGGCTTATGTTTATATGTTGAAATGCAGTGACGGAACTTTTTATACCGGCTGGACCACCGAGCTCGAACGGAGAGTGGAGGAGCATAATACGTCGGATAAGGGTGCGAAATACACACGTGCCAGGCGTCCGTGTGAGTTAGTGTATTATGAGGAATTCAACGATCCCGATCCGGATGAGGCAAAACGACAGGCGATGAGCAGGGAGTGGTTCATCAAAAATAAACTCACAAAGGTTGAGAAGGAAAAATTGATAAAAAGTGTAGATAAAACAGAATTGTAAATGATAAAAAGGGAGCGGCGGTGACCACTCCCTTTATTGTTTATAATGAAAGACTACTTATAATGAAAAACTACTTATAATGAAAAACTACGCGGCAGCAACTCGCCGAGAGTCACGACCTCGTATTCCTCCTCGCCGGTGGCCATGATGACTTCGAACGACGGATCACAGAACTCCGACAAAACCTGGCGGCAAACACCGCAGGGAGTCGGGGCGACGTTTTCTCCCTCGTGCCCTCCAACGATAGCGATGCGTTTAAAGGAACGATGCCCTTCGCTGACGGCCTTGAACACCGCCGTGCGCTCGGCGCAGTTTGACGGACCGTAGGCTGCGTTTTCCACGTTGCAGCCGGTAAATACCGTGCCGTCCTCACACTCCAGAGCCGCGCCTACCTGAAAACCACTGTATGGGCAGTAGGCATGGGAACGGGCGGAGATGGCTTGTTTGATCAATTTCTGCATTTTGACTCCTTTCTGCCGGGAGGACGGACCCGGATCCATGAGCTGACGAACAAGTTCTAGTTATTAATTCCGTGATGAACCTCCCCGGTTGCCGCAGTCATGCCACGGAATGTAAAGCCGTTCTGTTTTCCCCAGTCAATTATGCGCTGAAGCGCGTTTATCGTTTTATCATTTCCCGAGAAATCATGCATGAGTATGACGTTGCTGCGGCCCTTCTGGATTCCTGAGGTGACCATTTTGAATACCTGGTCGGGCGTGTTTGATCCCCCGGCATCCCCTGAGGAAACATTCCAATCCTGATAGAGGAATCCCCATTCGTGAACTTTTTTTGAAAGACGGGACATGATCCCGACGCTGTAGTGACGGCTGACGGTGTTTGAACTGCCGCCCGGAAAACGAGTCTGTGTACACCACTGTCCGAAATCCTTGTAAAACAGCTTCTGCAGTTTGGTCAGGTTTTTATGATAGACCTCATCGCTTCTGTATATTTCGTCATAATGATGGGAGTAGCCATGTATCGCGAGAGAGTGTCCCTCATCGATAACACGCTGCGTCAGGTCGTAATCCGCCTTGGCCGGTTTTAGTTCGAAAAAGGTTGCATGCACGGCGTTTTTGTTCAGAATATCGAGTATTTTAGGAGTGCTGTTGCGGCTGGGGCCGTCATCAAAGGTCAGGTAGATCAGGCTTTCGGGACGCTCTATAACAGTTACAATGCATTGAAATGCATGCTGTCCGTCTGATGACATGCCTTCTATTGAAACGATGCCTTCTTTTTTAGCTTTTATTTTTGAACCGTTTTTTCCAACCTTGACAATCGAGGGATCCGTGGAGGTCCAGGTTACAGGGTATTTCTTTTTTGCAAACTGATATTGCAGGTCAACAAATTCACCTGTGAGCATCTCAATCTCCGGCAGCATGAATGCGTCGGCAGGCGCGTTTGTAATGACCGGTTCCTGTGGCTCCGGCTCGGCAGTTGCATCGGTGCCTGCATCTGCCACCGGATCGCCTGCGGACCCCGCATCGCCCGCGGATTCGTAGGCGCTGCCCTGATCGCTCCCGTTATCGCCACTGTCGGAGCTTGCTCCGCAGCCGATGAGAGCGATTGCCATGATAGGTATCGCAATGAATTTTACTAACAGGTTTTTGATTCTCATTTTCTGTTCCTTTCTGATTTCTGATTCTTATTCCAATCTAAATACTGAAATGATCTGATAATGATAATGATAATGATCGTATGTTTTAACATAATGCAGGGGTATTCTATCACATATTTGAACAAAAATCAATAAAAATGCTTGACAAATGATCGGTAAAAAGGATAGTATGTTGAGAAAAAGGAGGTAACTGCCATGACCAATCCTAATGGACGTTTCGGCATTCACGGAGGACAGTATGTGTCGGAAACGCTGATGAATGCAGTGATCGAATTGGAAAAAGCCTATAATCATTACAAGGATGACAAGGCTTTTCAGGAAGAGCTGCAGACACTTTTTAATGAATATGCAGGGAGACCGTCGAGGCTTTATTTTGCGGAGAGAATGACGAATGATCTCGGCGGCGCCAAAATATATCTCAAACGTGAGGATCTGAATCATACCGGTTCTCACAAGATCAATAACGTTTTAGGGCAGGCATTGCTTGCGAAAAAGATGGGCAAGACGCGTCTGATAGCAGAGACCGGAGCAGGACAGCACGGTGTCGCGACAGCAACGGCAGCGGCGTTGATGGACATGGAATGCGTGGTTTTCATGGGTGAGGAGGATACGAAACGGCAGGCACTGAATGTTTATCGTATGCGTCTGCTCGGTTCTGAGGTTGTGCCGGTAACGAGCGGTACTGCAACACTGAAGGATGCTGTTTCCGAGACAATGCGAGAGTGGACCTCACGCATAGCGGACACGCATTATTGTTTGGGGTCGGTCATGGGGCCGCATCCGTTCCCGACAATCGTTCGGGATTTTCAGTCAGTAATCTCGAGAGAGACCAAAGCACAGATAATGGAAGCGGAGGGGAGGCTGCCGGACGCAGTGCTTGCGTGTGTAGGCGGTGGATCCAACGCAATCGGAAGCTTCTACCACTTTTTGGAAGATTCCGACGTAAAACTGATAGGATGTGAAGCTGCAGGCAGAGGAATTGATACTTTTGAAACAGCTGCCACCGTCTCAACCGGAAGATTAGGCATTTTTCACGGAATGAAATCATATTTTTGCCAGGATGATGACGGACAGATAGCACCGGTTTATTCCATATCAGCGGGGTTGGATTATCCGGGAATAGGCCCTGAGCATGCTTATCTGCATGACACCGGGCGTGCGGAATATGTTCCGGTGACTGATGAAGAGGCAGTAAACGCTTTTGAGTATTTGTCACGAACAGAGGGGATCATTCCCGCGATCGAGTCGGCCCACGCTGTCGCATATGCGATGAAGCTGGCGCCGAAGATGAAAAAGGATCAGATAATAGTGATCACGATTTCCGGTCGGGGTGACAAGGACTGTGCTGCCATAGCACGATACAGAGGGGAGGATATCCATGAGTAGAATACATACGGCATTTGAAAACGGCAAAGCGTTTATTCCGTTTATAACCTGTGGAGATCCGGATCTCGAAACAACTGAGGCTGTTGTTCGCGAGGCTGTTAATGCGGGAGCGGATCTGATCGAGTTGGGAATTCCTTTTTCCGATCCTACAGCGGAGGGACCGGTGATTCAGAGCGCTAATATGCGGGCGCTTTCAAACGGAGTTAAAGTTGATGAGATCATGGATATGGTCAGGAGGCTCAGGAAGGACATATCAATTCCACTGGTTTTTATGACCTACGCGAATGTAGTGTTCTCGCGTGGGGCTGACACATTCATCCATACCTGCCATGAAATCGGGATAGACGGATTGATACTGCCGGACCTTCCGTTTGAGGAAAAAGGCGAGTTTCAGGAAATATGTGATGCGGAGGATGTGGATCTGATTTCATTTGTCGCACCAACGTCTGAGGATCGCATTGCGATGATAGCATCGGAGGCAACGGGTTTTCTCTATATAGTGTCCAGTCTCGGAGTCACGGGTACGAGGAGTGAGATCACGACGGACATTGCATCGATCGTATCTGTAGTCAGGGATAATACGGATATCCCATGTGCGGTCGGATTCGGAATCTCAACTCCGGAGCAGGCTAAAAAGATGGCATCAGTTTCTGACGGTGCCATAGTCGGTTCCGCTATCATCAAGATTTTAGAGAAATACGGCGCTGAATCCCCGCGTTATGTCGGAGATTATATAAAATCAATGAAAAATGCTGTTTCTTCTATATAATAGGAAAAAACTGATTTAATGAATTCGCGGAAAACCGTTTGTTCAAAAAAAGAATGGCAAGGCTGTCTGGCTTTTGATCAAAAAATGACGATAAAAAAATATCAAGCCCGATTTTTCGGCGTTTTTTGGCTCTTTAAAATTTTTTTAAATTTTTTAAAAAAAAGTGTTGACAAGTGGGAATAAATTTGATAAGATACTACTTGCTGACGCGAGAGAAACGCAAGCGTCTATTTTTATGGAAATGTTCTTTGATAATTAAATAGTGAAACAACTTTGAACACCAAAGATTAAAAAATGAGAAATGGTAAAACCATACTCGTCAATG
>JAGABX010000011.1 GCA_017614395.1 Eubacterium sp. | reverse complement strand
TTTTGTGAAAAATCAAGTAAAAATGCACTTATATAGACAATACTTAAGCACCCGTCAGATGGATGGAACACATTGTGGATTGATTTTAATGTTAGTTTAACTTGACAATTCATACTAAATGGTTTATTATATTAAACATAAAAAGCAAAGGGAGGCGGTGAGCGGTTATGGCAAAACACACAACAGAAATACTCCCACAAACACAGGACATCCTGACACAGATGGGTGAACAGATACGATTGGCACGCCTGCGCCGTGACCTGCCCGTGGAGATGGTTGCCAACCGCGCCGGCATCAGCCGCACAACGCTATGGGCAGTTGAAAAAGGCTCCCCAACCGTTGCTATGGGAACATACGCCGCCGTTCTGCACGCATTAGGCGGAATGGATCGGGATCTCCTGTTGATAGCACAGGACGACAAACTCGGACGAACCCTGCAGGATTTGAACTTAACGGTTCGCAAACGCGCACCACGACAATAGCATTGAAATACCTTGTCGCGAAGTATAGTGTGAAAAATAACGCAAAAAAACTCCGAGGAATGGTGGATTTACTATGAATAAAACAATCAATGTATATGCCGGTTGGCGCGAAGATGACCCACAACGAATCGGAACTCTGTATTCCTTTACCACGAGAGGACAGGAGTCTTTTTCATTTGAGTTTGATAACAACTGGCTAACCTCATCATCCAATCGCTTTCTGTTCGATTACGATCTGCTGCCCTACACAGGCAGACAATATCAGCAGGATGACAAACCGATATTTGGTATATTCGCCGATTCCTGTCCGGATCGATGGGGACGCCTCCTGATGCAGAGACGCGAGGCTATCTATGCATCTGAAGAGGGCCGCGTCCCAAGAAAACTGACAGAGAGCGACTATCTCCTCGGTGTCTACGACGAGGCACGGATGGGGGGACTGCGCTTTAAGACTGAAACGGACGGACCTTTTCTTTCCTCCGATGACAGGTTGGCAACACCTCCGTGGGTGGAACTTCGCAAACTGGAATCCGCTGTTCGGCATATTGAAACCAATGAAAATTTACTCGAGAAAAAGTGGCTTGACCAGTTACTTGCCCCCGGTTCCTCTCTCGGCGGAGCACGTCCGAAAGCAACCATCCGGGATGAAAAAGGAATGCTTTGGATTGCCAAATTTCCGTCTAAACACGATGAGTACGACATAGGTGCCTGGGAAATGGTTGCCCATGATCTGGCTCTTTTATGCGGTCTTTTTGTTCCGGAAGCAAAGTTGGAGCACTTTTCAAAAAAAGCGGGAACCTTTTTAATAAAAAGATTTGATAGAACCATAGATCGGCGCGTGCATTTTTCGTCTGCAATGACTATGCTCGGAAAAACCGATATGGATAACAGTGCAAGCTACCTTGATATTGCAGGTTTCCTGCGAGCTCACAGTGCGGATGCATCCTCCGATCTTGAAGAATTATGGAAACGCATGGTGTTTAACATGGCGATATCTAATTCAGACGACCACTTGAGAAACCACGGGTTTATTTTGTCAGAAAAAGGATGGCGCCTCTCTCCCGCCTACGATATCAATCCCATCCCTTACGGAGATCAACTCTCTCTGCAAATAGTTCCGGGCGACAGCCGTATACACAGGGATTTAGCAGTATCATCTGCTCATTACTACGGAATCAACAAGAACACCGCAGAAAAAACCGCAAATGAAATAATAAAAACAGTTCGCAATAACTGGGAGAAGCTATCCTCGAAGTATGGCATACCACGCCAAGTCACGGAATACATGCGCCCGGCATTTTCAAAACTATAGATTTCACACCCCGGCAGGAAAGCTTCGCTATAATGGTTATACTTTCACTGTCGCCGTTGAAGCATCAGTGATTCTCGTCCAACTGCTGTTTATACATGCACGGATGATGAAGGTGTATTCTTTTCCGACCTTTAATTTTTTGCGATGATAGGTGGTTTTCTTTTTCTTTTTAACGGCAGAAAAAGCCTTTGCTATGGTTAATGAATTGTTTTGCGAGTTCATATTTTCAATGGTTTTCAGTAACAGTTTCCTGCCATCGATCAGCTGGTAGATACGGTATTTTGATGCTTCAGTCTGTTCATTCCATGACAGGGTGATTTTGCCCTGTTTTGAAGCAGCGCTGAGCGTGAGCTCCTGTGCCTGTGTCGGTTCCGGTATCGGCTCCACGGTCGGTTCAGGTGTTACGGCCGGTGTCGCAGTCGGCTCAGGTTTCGCATTCGGATCTAATGAATGGTCGTCAATGACGATGGTGTAGAACGAACTTGCCTGGCCGGATCCATCAGCCGCTGCTATTTTCAATTGTTCGTGAGCAGATTCCATTGCAGAAGGTTCTGCAACTACAGATGGTGCTGCCTGTGTGTAAGGCACGGCGTTTGCGTATGGTATTGACTCCGCAGATGACGTTGCCTCTGCAGATGGTGCTTTCTGTGCGTATGGTGCCGACTTTACAGATGGTGCTGCGCTTGCGGAAGAAGCCTCATCGGCAGATGGCTGATTATCACCTATAACGAGATCCGCACTGCCGTCCGGGTTGATCGTTCCGCTTGAAACGAAATCCATGTTTTCAGTTACCTTGTTATAGTTAAAAAGGTTGGCAACCTGTCCGGCCCATGCCGGCTTCAACGGAATCGTGAGTATTGCGCGGAAACCCGGCCCACCGTCACGGGAGAGCATCAGGTTTATCTTCTCCCTCTCTCCGGTTAGTTTATTTATGATCTCTACAGGAATTCCTGATGTGCCGAGATATACTCCTAAATATACATCCCCGGATACACCTGATAGATCATTGCCGTTGATCGTCCATTTGATCCCACCGCCCATATTGAGTACAAGGTTAATATCTCTACCCTGAATGGAGCTGATAGCAATCGCCGGTAATGTGATCGTGCCGTTCATGTCGATATCGAGACTGCCACCGTCCGGGATATTCGCTATGGCTGTTCCAATCTCACTCCAGCCGGACAATCCGTCCCCCAGTCTTGGCTGTGGCTGCGATGATGTCGGACTGTATGATTGTGACGTCGATGAACCGCTGTTACTGCCCCCGCCACCGGAATTTCCACCCGGATTTGAAGGCTGGCCAAACCCGCTGATCCTGACATATTTTTCGTCTATTTCATTTCTGCTTGCATCAAATCCACCGTCTCCTATCAATGACCACGGACCATCCGATGATTCACCTTTTTGTATTTTAAGTGTGCCTGGATTTACATACCCAATAATAGCTTTATTGGGATTATTATCCTTGTCCACCCCAGCTGTCGCATAAATCACTGCATTTTCTGAAACACCACCGGATACAGTCACATTACCTTTGATACCACAACCACCAAGCTGATTTCCAGTTCCGTCTCCACCGATTGCTTTGACTGTCGGTGACCCGCCTGTTATCCGAACGATACCACAGATTCCGTGTCCTCCGGTCACATTGTTTGTGCCGCTTCCGCCACCACCGTTTGCCGTAACATTTGCTGACCCACTGATATCAATATTCCCACCACAGATCCCATGTCTTTGATCACTATTATAATCGACACTATCCCCTCCTTTTGCTGTGACCGTTCCGCCTGAGATAGTTATATCTCCAAATGCACCACTTGCTCCGCTACCATTTCCTACACCACATCCATCACCATGTTTACTAGCATTAGAAACTACAGTTGATTTTGCAGTAACATTTCCGTCCCTGATAGTGATGCTCCCAAATGATTTATCCGAACCACCTCCAATTCCGGCTCCGCAAGATTTTGCCTCCCTATTCCCGGTATTTTCTGCAGTTGCGGTAGCCTCAACAGTTCCATCGTCTATCACGATAGTTCCCCCTGAACCACCTGCCCCGCCACCGATTCCGGCTCCGTAAGATTCTGCAGAAAGAGCCGCGGTAGTTTTTGCAGTTGCAGTAGCCGTAACATCTCCATCGGTTATCGTGATGGTTCCACCTGAGCCACGTGACCCGCCACCGATTCCGGCTCCGCTAGACATTACTGATATAGGTCTATTCGAATTTGCATCCGCCTTTGCAGTTATGGTTCCACCGTTTATCATGATGGTTCCACCTGAACCATCTTTCCCGCCTCCGATTCCGGCTCCAAATGAGTTTACAGAAGAAGTCGCAGTCGCAGTTATTGTTCCACCGTTTATAGTGATGTTTCCACCTGTGCCATTATTGCCGCCACCGATTCCGGCTCCAAATGATTTAACATTCGTATTATTATTATCGGACGCTTTTACTGTCGCATTTACCGTGCCGCCATAAATCGTGATGTTTCCACCTGAACCACCTTTCCCGCCTCCGATTCCGGCACTATTAGCTTCAGCAGATGAATGGGTATTCCCTAAAGCAGTCACAGTCGCATTTACCTTGCCACCATAAATATTAATTTCTCCACAATTACCGTTACTAACATTCTCCTTACCACCGATTGCTGCATCGTTGACAGTCTGACCCTCTACTTTCGCTTCCAGCGTTCCCGTCCCTGCACCCTGACCGTAAATTTTCAGAACGTTTGGCGAACCATTTGTCAAATTCGTATCGTCATCAGCAACCGTTATTCCGCTGTTTGCTGTCAGCGTTTTTTCATCGCAGAGGATGAGGTTGACCGTACCGGCAACAGTAATACGGCTGCCAATCGTTTTATCATCATCCACAACGTACCAGGTTGTGTTACCGAGACTTCCCCAAGTGATTTGATCAGTTATTACTTCATACGAACCGCCGGTGCACGTCTGCGTAGCACCATCCCCATCTATATATGTAACATCGCCTCCCGTCGCCTTCGCCACCCGGCTGCCGCCAAACCCGCTCCGGCACGAATCAACACCGAGCGCGGACAGCGTTCCAACAACCAGGGCAAGGCTCAAAAGCACCGAAATTACGCGCTTTTTCGGCACCCCCCCACTCGATTCTGAGGCTTTTTCCCTTTCATAATTCACCATTCCTTTCCAACACAATCACTCATCCACTATCATATACGACGGGGAGAACCCACCGCTGCCGTTCATCTTGTAATAGCCCCGGAATATACGATCTGTCGCTATCTTGACACCCTCCGGATCGGTACCGAGCAATATAACCAAAAACTGGTGACGGTTGTACCTTGTGATCACATCCACGTCACGGATTGTCTGCATGATGGACTGTTCCATATAGTACATAGCGCGTTCCATTTCTTCATCATTTATTTCATTGTCGGTTTCGGAATCCAGCGAGATCATAATGAGTTTGAATTTATGATCAAATCTTTTTTCCATCTTGCCGACAAACTCATATAGCTTGGTAAACTCCCTGTACTCAACCCCGAGCGCGCCCTCGTAGCTGCCGCTGTCGCTGATGGCGGAGACCATCTTTTTAATATCAACGCGTCCGCTCTCGAGACCTTCCATTTCCTCAGTATAAAATGCAAAGTCATTCTTTCCGTTCTGCTTGACATGGTACAGTGCTTTGTCTGCCATGTTGTATACATCTTCATAAACATCATCCGGCGTGCACATTACCGCGCCGGCTGATAATGACGCAACCGCGACGGAAGGATCGGCGTTTTTCTTTTTCTTGAATTCAACCAATACTTTTTTTATACGCGCCGCTGTTCTTTCCGGTGAAGTAGTCCTGATAAAAAGCAGGAATTCATCGCCGCCGAGTCGGCAGCAAAGCCCGTCATCACTGTTATCCGACAGGGTATCACCCGCCATCCTGAGCACCTTGTCTCCGGCATCATGACCATTTGTGTCGTTGATCTTTTTCAGGTTATCCAGATCAAAGAATACAAGGCAGCCCACATCCTCCTTCATCGCCTGGGCGATTGCCGTCTCACCGGCGTTCCGGCTCATGATGCCGGTTACTACATCTATCTCGTCTGCGCTCTGCGAGGTAAACGTCTCCATAACCTCCTGCAGCAGGGCAGATGACTCCTCCAGGCTCTCCTCTGTTTCAACCATATTTTCCTTTATGATGTCATCCAGCTGCCCGCTGTCCCAGAGAGTTATAAAAACAAAAACAAATTTCGGATCAAACTGTTTCCCGCGCCCCTCGATCAGCTCGCGGTGTATATGCTCCTTGTCACAGGCCTTGCGATATATACGATTGGAACTCATGGCATCAAATGCATCTGCAATGGCGACAATACGCGCCTCCTCGGAAATCTCCTCACCTTTAAGCCCGTTCGGATAGCCGGTGCCGTCATACCGCTCATGGTGGCTGAGCGCTACGTTTTCGGCATTGTCGATCAGCACCCTGTTTTTCAGGATCTCCGCACCCATGGTTGTATGGGATTTGATGATGTCATACTCAACATCCGTCAGTCGTTTGGGATTATTCAGAATCGAATCGGGAACGCCGATCTTTCCGATGTCATGCAACAGCGCAGCATAGCGGATATTGTTTACTCTCTCCTCATCCCAGTTCAGCGCCTCGGCTATTTTTACCGAATAACCGCTGACTCGTGTTGAATGCCCTCTGGTGTACGGATCCTTGGCATCGATTGCGTAGGCCAATGTCTGGATTGTCTGGTATGACATCTGCTGGATACGATGCGCTCTCTCCTCTGCGACCGCGGTCTGCTTTTTCACCTCCGCGTTCAGACGTTCCGTATACTCTATCTCGAGCAGACTACTCCTGTGATACTGTATCATGGCAATTCCGGTAAAAATCGACATGCTGGCATACATCAGCGGAAATCGCGCCATGAAAGCCTCTGTATAATAAACAGAAACACTGTCACGAATAGGAGTATAGAAAACGATCAAATACAGAATAGTATAATAAATTGAAAGAAGAATTCCGTATTTTACGCTGACGAAATAGCATATGCCGACCGGCATCAGGAGTGACCAGAGCAGCGCCGTTCCTTCGCCGGCACCGGTAAATGTATAAAAAGTAAATGCAATCGCGCAAAAAGCAGTCGGTATGATGATCGCAATATCACGGCGTTTTAATACCGCCACGAGATATGCGCTGGCTAAACCGCAGATCAGTGTGAGTGCCGACGGAATTATCATAATATAATTCTCCACGACTATATCCAGGATAACCAAAACAAGCCCAAGGGCCGCACAAAAGAGACTGACTATCGTCAGCGCCCTCATGTTGTCCTTGAGCCTTTTCCCGGTGTAGATCGACCGGTTCAGGTCTTTCCATGCATTGACTATCCTTTTTTTCATTCCGCTCCCACTTGGTTTGAAAACACTTATTTTATGATTCTAAATCGGCGCATGCGTCATAGTGCCACTGCTCGAGTTTTTCATTCTCAACGGTACGGCATATGATCTGTTTCACGAGCCGGTCAAGCGCTGAATCCTCGCTGTAATCCGCTTCGGTAAAATAACGTATCCGGTTTTCGCGGATCATGCGGTGCACCTTTTTCTTGTCCTGTTTCAACGGATCATATACTCCGATTGAATGCCCCCCATATGAGTTTACAAGTCTCATGCAGGGGATATCCGTATCACTGTCACCTATGTATACCATGTTTCGAAACGGCACACGCCTCTCCTCCGGCGCAAAATAATCGTTGACCGCCGGATCATTAACATCTAAAACGCCCTTGGAAATGCGGAACAGAAACTGTGTTTTATTGGTGTAATTCACCATCTGAGCCGGCCAGACCGCTTCGCCCCTGTCATTGTATAAAAAAGAACACGCATATATTCGCTCGAAAGCACCCTCCTTTGCGACAACAGTCCCCTCTATCATTTCCTTCAGGCCCGATGAAATGATATAATGCTCAACAATTACACCGTTATCCGCGCCGTATTTGCGTATGCGCTCGAACCAGTCGGCCACCCCCGGATACAACTGCACTTTTGAACCGTAATCCATCAGCGTCTGTCTGTTAAAAAGCAGCTTCCCTCTCGCCTCGTCAACCATCATATACATATAGGCAAGGTTCGAATCCATCTGATTATCCACTGACAGCCTGTCGGTATTGTGCCAAAACTGTCCGATGTCATATCCCAGCGACTGTATATAACCCTGAGCCTGCATGTCATCCGGCGAGAGTGTTTTGTCGAAATCATAGCATATCGCAACAACGGGTTTATCGCCCTTTACACGGCGTTCGAAATTTTGTTCCATCTTTAATCTTTATCTCCTGTATTCTACTGTTTTATCTGTGGAGGAGTGGCAATATTCCCATCCTTTACCATCTCGGAGATTGCCGTCGCCAATCCGGCAACACCCTGTATCTCAGACGGAATGATGATTTTGGTCGCCTTTCCGTCGGCTGCTTTTTCAAAAGCCTCCAGACTCTTCAGTGTCAGCACCTGTTTGGTCGGTGCAGCCTGATTCAGGTATTGCAGACCTAACGCTGTTGCCTTCTGAACGGCCTCTATAGCGGTCGCGCGTCCCTCGGCCTCACGAATTGTAGCCTCCTTCACGGCGTCGGCGCGCAGTATCGCAGCCTGTTTTTCCGCCTCAGCCTCGAGGATTGCGGACTCCTTTTTACCCTCAGCAACGAGGATCGTCGACTTTTTCTCACCCTCTGCGCGAAGTATTGCCTCACGTCTCTCGCGCTCAGCCTTCATCTGTTTCTCCATCGCCTCCTGGATCTCAGCAGGCGGGATGATGTTTTTCAGCTCGACACGGTTGACCTTGATCCCCCACGGATCGGTCGCAAGGTCAAGATTCGCGCGCATCGTTGTGTTGATAGTCTCGCGCGAGGTCAGCGTCTGGTCGAGCTCGAGGTCACCGATGATGTTACGGAGCGTTGTCGCGGTGAGATTCTCGATGGCGCTGATCGGATATTCCACGCCGTAGGTATAGAGTTTCGCGTCAGTTATCTGGAAAAAGACGACCGTATCGATGTGCATTGTTACGTTATCCTTGGTGATGACCGGCTGTGGCTTGAAATCGATGACCTGCTCCTTTAGCAGTACCTTGTTTGCAACCTTGTCAATGATGGGGAGTTTCAGGTGAAGTCCCACGCTCCAGGTTGCCTGGTAACCACCCAGACGCTCAACAATATAAGCGTGCGCCTGTGGCACAATGCGGATGCAGGATGCGAGTATGATCAGGAGCAATACGATGATTGCAATGATCACGATCATAGTAACGGAAATCGGTGTTCTCATGGTTTTCCTCCTTAAATATAGTATTGTATTAACCTATACGGTTTCATTTTTCGTTCTATTCATGGTTCAGGAAACGCAGTGTTTTTTCATTTACTATAATAACCAACTAACAGTTTCCCTCGTATACATATTTTAATTGACGTCTGGCTCTCTCCGCGAGGTGATAAACCGTTTTAACCGGCGTCGGTGCACGGTCCGAATACCTGCTCCTCGGGAAAAAGCGCGAGATATGCAGCGGTATATCCTTATTATTTTTATTTCCTATATCAGATATATATGACGCTATCTCATCCATCTCTTCATCAGAATCGTTCTCACCCGGGATAATCAGTGTCGTTATCTCTACGTGACACGCAGCGGCTGCTTTTTCTATAAATTCCTTTGTAGTATTTAAATCCCCACGCAAAACATTTCTGTAATAATCCTCATTGAAACTTTTCAGATCAATATTCATGGCATCTATCCATGGGAGGACTTTCCCGAGCGTATCAGCGGTAACGCTGCCGTTCGTGACCAGCACGCATTTCAGGTCATTTTCACGCAGGAGCTTCGCTGTATCGAGGACATATTCAAAATGAATCAGAGGTTCGTTATAGGTAAACGCAAGTCCGATGCATTCGTCCGACCGGTCAGGTTCCTCATTAAACATGCCGGTTTTAACCGATTCACTCCGAAATCCTCTCCTATATTCCGTCGCAAGTTTGCCGGCATTTTTGTACTCCACACATATATCCACAAGTTCTTCCGGTGAAAGTGTTTTAGTCCCCGGTATTTCAGACCTTCCATCCGCGAGTGAAATCTCTGCATTCTGGCAAAAGGGACAATTCAGATTGCAGCCGAAACCGCCTGCCGAGAGGATATAACTGCCGGGATAAAAATGATAGAGGGGCTTTTTCTCTATAGGATCAAGCGCCAGCGATGTCAGTGCGCCGTAGGCAACCGGTTTAACCGCATCATCAGAGCAGAATCGTGCCCTGCAAAACCCTGTTTGTCCCTCATCAAGCCGACAATGTCGGAAACATATCTCACATGTAGTTTTCATGACGATATTATAGCTTTTTTTTGGGCATCTGTCAATTATTTTAAAAAATAGTTGACAAATTGGAAATAATCTGTTAATATGTTACGAAAATGTTAATACAATTCAAGAAAACAGACGGATATCGTCCGAAAACCCGAGATTACAGTACATTGTACTATATCAAAAGGCTTTGTTACCGGAACGAATTCAGAAACAATCCGTCAAAAGAAGGAGTGAGAAAGAAAAATGAAGAGGAAAGCATTGGTATTGCTGCTTGCCGGCGCCATCACGTTCGGATTTGCACCCGAATCAAGCGCTGCGCAGTCATTCACCGCGGAGCAGCAGAAAAGAGTTGACACGATCTATGATGTAGTGTCGAAGGAGAAAAACTGGAAAACCTATGGTAGTCTCCCCTCGGTATGTATCGCACAGGCCTATGTGGAGAGCACAATGGGAATGGCCGGGAGCCGCAACAATCTGTGGGGACTCGGTGGCGGACGGTATTCCTATCGCACATTGAAACAGGGCATTTACGCTTACATGCGGTGCATCAACAAAAGCTACTACACACGTTACGGCGCGACGGATACCAAGAGCTGGAAAAAGCAGATCAGCCGTATCCTGCGCGGTGGCTACTGTGTACCGGCAGGCGGTTACTACACCAAGGTGGCGCGCGTGGTCAAACAGTTCGATTTGCAGAAATACGACAAAAAGATGTTCAACGAGTTTAAGAAGGCAAAAAAACTTCGTAAACAGCGTCGTTTAGCGCGTCTCAGAAAAATCAGGGAGCAGGAGGAACGCGAGCAGCGGGAACAGATGTTTAAAAACCTTGAGTTTCTGTATGGCAACTGGTTCACGGAAATGTCTTTTGATTTGTTCTGAAAAAGCATACCATAGTAAAACACCCTTGCAGTATCAGACGATATGCAAGGGTGTTTTTAATATCTGAAATACTTATACCAGATAGGTTTCAGTTTTTCCCCACCCGGTATCATAGAAGCTAATCCTCCATATCCTCCGGGTCAGCGAACACGTCATACCCATACAGATATTCCATCAAATATCCTGTAATGTCGTCCACTTTCGAAGGCTCCAGATCTGTATGTTCGACAATATAAGCATCAACATCCCTCTGATCAACGACCGGAGCGGTTGAGCGATCCGAAGAGCTCATCTCCTCATCGATTTCATCTTCATCATACACATTTAATCCGATGGAATCATAATAATCATCCTCAGCCTCTAAATAAGAGATGGCCTCCTCTGCGGTACAAACCCCTTTTTCCACCAGATAATTGCTGATTTCGTCAAAATCAATTTCAACCAATCCACTCATTAGTGCACCTCCTTATCCCGTGACCATAGATAGCAGTACGCCTGCGTCCTTGCAGCGAAATATTTACCCTCGCTGATCAGCGAACGCACCTGCTCGCGGGTAAACCAACCGGCCTCTATCTCCTCTACCTCGGAGTCGCTGGGGCGTATCTCTCCTGAAGCGGTTCCTACAACACAGACATTGGTCTCGTTGGCAAATCCGACCGCGCTGTAACTGAGAGGAATCACATCTTCCACCGAATCCAACGACAGTCCTGTTTCCTCACGCAGTTCCCGCGTCGCTGCCTCCTCAGGTGTTTCATCTCCGTCAATCAGACCAGCCGGAAAATTATATATCCACTGTCCGGTGGCGAGGCGGAATTCACGATTCAGCAGAATCCTCTCACCTGTTTCATCCGTCAATATCAGGACAACCGCATCCGGATGAGAACTGTGCAGCGTTTCCAGACTGTCGATATCTCCGCTTCGGCTGATCATCTCGTATACCTTGTCCTGCCCTGATGCGGTTTCATAACAAATATCATACCGGTGGATATATTTGCCGGTATGTACTTTTTTAATGCTTTTAAATTTCATGTTATTTATCTCCCGGTGTCGCATTCATAAAACGCTCACGCGCGCCCAGATACGACGCGATGGCAAAATCAATCGCCGACTCGCCCGGCTTGCTCGCATAAACATCATTCGTTTTTTGCAATGCGAACTGCGCATACATTACCGCAAAATCATGTGCTCTTTTTTCCTTGTCCGTCATAGTAAATCCCTCCTAAATCTGTTATTTTGATACCTTACACCAACTATACTTACAGATAGTTACGTGCACTGCGCTCCCAAACAACTATCTACTACTTATTATAGTTCATAGTTTCTGAAATCTCACACACATCAGTCCGCCACCTTAGGAATCCGGCTGTACACCTCAGCCAATCCCCGGATTGATTTTTCCAGTTCATGCGACAGAAAATTCGGTTTTAATCTCCACTGCCAGTTGCCGTCCGGCGCACCCGGCGTATTGATCCTCGCCTCCCTGCCGAAACACAGATAATCCTGAAGAGGAATGATGCACAGATCCGCTACCGACCGATACGCCTCCCTTATCAGATCCCAGGTCAGTCCTCCGAAATCCGTGTTCATGGAATTGATGTAACGGCGCGTGAAATCCCGCTCACCCTCATTGATCTCCTCTGCCCATGCGCGAGTTGGAGTGTTGTCATGTGTGCCGGTATAAACCACGCAATTGTTGATGTGACGGTGATTTACATAGTATGAATCCCAACTGGTAAAACCATACTGCAGTACCTTCATCCCCGGGAATCCTGTATCCTTCAGGAGCTGCTCGTTCTCCGGCGTATTGTTGCCGAGATCCTCCGCTATAATCCGCAGGTTTTCAACTTTTTCCTTCATCACATTGAAAAAGTCAATGCCCGGCCCCTTTTTCAGTTTACCGTTCTCGGCCGTCTCATCACCGAACGGAATCGCATAGTAATCACAGAATCCGTGGAAATGATCGATTCGTATTACATCATAAAAAGCATATGTCCTGTACATCCGGTGCAGCCACCAGTCATAACCGTTTTTCTTCTCCGCTGCCCAATCGTAGATAGGATTGCCCCAGAGCTGTCCTGTCGGAGAAAAAGCATCCGGCGGACATCCGGCTACGACAGTCGGTTTCAGATCCTTGTCCATCAGGAATACCTCCGGATGTGACCATGCATCCGATGAGTCCTGCGCAACATAGAATGGGATGTCGCCGATGATCTTGACATTTTTGCTGTTCGCGTAACTGCGCAACGCCCGCCACTGACGATCGAACTCGAACTGCTCGAAATAGTAGAGTCCCATCTCGTCAGCCAGATCTTTTTTTGCTTTATCGATAGCCTTTTTATCGCGCTTGCGTACATCGTCATCCCATTCAAGCCACGAGATGCCTCCGGCCTGCTCTTTCAGAGCCATGAACAGCGCATAGTCCTCCAGCCAATAGCTTTCCATTTTCAGAAACGCTTCATACTCATCAGCCAGAGATTTTACTTTAGTTGTATTTCCGGTCTTATCATTTGACGCATTGTCATCTGATTTCGTTGTTTCGACTTTACCGGCTGCCTGGGTTTCCGTTGCCTGACCATTAGCAGACTCTGATTCCTGCGAAGCACTGTCTCCAGAAGCAGATATCTGTGACTCCTCATTATTGTTCGCAGTTGCACATGCACTTTCCGATGGAAACTGAATCCCCTTTGGAACAGGTGAACCGGCTGTGATAGTAGGATCTTTTTTTGACGCAGCCAGTTTTTCTGAAAATCTTTCGTATGCTTTTTTCAGAATCTCCCGACGGCTCTCATAGATTGCACCATAGTCCACACGCGTTTCATCGGATCCGAAATTGCATGCATCAACCTCCTCCTGCGTGATCAGCCCGTCCTCGATCAGCGTATCTAACGAGATGAAATATGGATTTCCCGCAAATGCCGAAACAGACTGATACGGCGAATCGCCGAAGCCCGTCGGACCCACCGGCAATATCTGCCAGAATCCCTGTCCGGAACGCTCCAGGAAATCTACGAACTCATACGCCTCCCTCGAAAAACTGCCGATTCCGTAGCGCGACGGCACGGAAAAAATCGGAAACAAAATACCGCTTTCTCTCATGATTATTCTTCTCCTCCTTAAAAATGATTGATTAGTAATGATTGTTTATCTGATCTATTTCATATGGAGCCAACACCCTGAGCAACTTCGAACAGTATACGGCTCCTGTATACTCTATAACTGAATCACACTGTCCGACTGCCGATAACACCCTTGAACGTCACCTCGAAATGCAACTTATCCTCGACCCGCAGCCTGTACTCCGGATGCACCTGCGCGCCCCAGCTGTCATCACCTCCGACACCCATCTGCGCCTTTGCCACACGAATGATGGTGTGATGCACCGGCGGCAGCTCATATGCATGAGACGCATTGTCCAATTCATGTGGCGTATACGGAAGCGCCGACGCGCACATCAGCGGACTCCATGTAAATTTCGGATCCCTCGGATCGGGCTGAGTCTCCGACGCGAAAATCAAACCGTCACCGTTCTCGTCCGTTACCTGAATATAACGCACGTCCTCTTTGTTTCCGCATTCCTGTGGCACGAGGTAGCGCGCCATATTATCCATGACCACGTTCTCATAGACACCGATTTTACCGCCTTGTTTGCGATCCGCGTAAGTCTCCTCCGGTCCCAACCCAAACCACTTCACACGGTCATAATCAGCATCGAGAGTAAACATGAAACCAAACTCCGGCAACTCTCTCATCCATGCCATCGGATCAAAAGCCTGTCCATCAACCTGTATTCCCTGTACCTGTCCGGCATCCTGTAAACTGTCCTGTCCATCGGTTCGTACGCCTGGTGCAAACGCAGCATCAGCCGGCGGCTCATAATCCATCTTCATCGTGACTCGCCCGTCAGGTTTCACAACATAGGTGACCATGACAGTAACCGGCGGATTTGTTGCAAGGATAAACCTGAATTTCAGGAAAAAGCATCCGTCCTCCTGCATCCCCATTTCCGGTCCGCCGTTTGCGAAAAACTCAGGTGTGCGATGTTCCTGATAGAGACTGGCGATCTTCCACTGCGCGTATAACATATGGTTGCCGGCGCCCCTGTCATTGTCAGTCATCGCGCGCCAGAAATTCGGTCGCGGAACCCTGTCTAAAAGCTGTTTGCCCTTGTAAATATACGAAACAATTCCACCCATATTTCCGGAAAAAAGTACTGAAAAATCATCGCCCTTCACCCCGATGTTTTCCTCGCCGGGAATGATTTCGAGGGGCGACGGTTTGCTCACATCTGCACCATTCTCAGATGAAACAGTGCTTGAATCCCGTCCCTCTCCAGAATCGGTCATCGGCACATTCTTTTTTTCCTCACACAGGAACTCATCCGACAAATAATCCGTCCGCCTCTCATGGATGTAAGCCCACTCGCCGAACGCGACCTCATGTCCGGCCGGGATTGAGACCGGTAATTCAGCACGAACACAACCTGATCCGCTATAGGAAACACAGGGTACTGCGGTCGGCATATTGCCTTGGGCACCTCCTGACACCGGAGCCGGCATCTGATCCTCCCTCACAAGGAATGACACACGCAGGGTATAATCACCCGGCTCAGTTTCCTCGCGGAAAAACGGCAGATCGATTTTATCCGATGACTCACCCGGAGCGATGTCGATCTCCAGCTTTTTCTCGCCGATTTTTATCCCGTCGCGCAGGCACGATACCACACAATCAAATTCGCCGGTACGCGTGAATAAAAAGCGGTTGATGACGCGCGCTTTCCCGTCCTGAATATCAATTGAAATATTCTGATAATTGTATTTTACCTCCTGCATTTTCGGCGAAGGCGTCCGGTCATCACCATATACGATCCCATTGCCGCTGAATTCGTAACTTGACGGACGGTCACCGAAATCCCCGCCATATGCCTGGTAATCCTCTCCGTACCTATTTTTCGCACAGAGTGACTGGTCTATGTAATCCCATATAAATCCGCCCTGATAGTACGGATTCCCGTTTGCCAAATCCGTGTACCAATGCATAGCGCCACAGGAGTTCCCCATGGCGTGCGTGTACTCACAGCATATGAACGGCTTGTCATGGTGTGCCCTCAGGAATGCCTCTATCTCAGACACCGGCGGATACATCTGGCTCTCAATATCACTCGTCCCCGGATAACGCCGGTCGTGATAGAGTCCCTCATAGTGCACGAGCCGGCCGGGATCCAGTTCATGAAAAAGGTCGGTCATTTTCTGCAGAACCGGTCCGCCGAACGATTCATTTCCTATGGACCAGATCAGGATAGACGGATGGTTTTTGTCACGCTGGTAGCATGAGTTGACGCGATCGAGCAACAGCGGTGCCCAGCGCTCGTCATCACCGGGAATCACACCGTCCGGCGCACTATCCGACGGATCGACGAGCGGTGTTTCCTTGAATCCTCTGTAGCCTGTGGCTCCTGCCGAAGCCTCAGATGATCCGTTCCCATCCAACGGGTTACCGATTGCGACGGCATTCAACGGATCTCTCATGATCCACGTGCCGTGTGTCTCCATATTGTTTTCCGCGATCATATACAGACCATACCTGTCACACAAGTCATAAATTCTGACATCGTCGGGATAATGACAGGTGCGGATGGCGTTGATGTTGTTTTGCTTCATCGTGATGATGTCCTGCAACAGCTCCTCATCCGAAACCACGCGTCCGGTTTTTGAACTGAACTCATGGCGGTTTACACCCTTAAACACGATACGCTGCCCGTTGATATGCATTATTTTGTTTTTCAATTCAAACCGGCGGAATCCTACGTTCTGGGAAAAAGTCTCCATGACGCTGCCGTCTGCAGAGCACACCTCAACATCGAGTCGGTAGAGATTCGGCTTTTCCGCGCTCCATAGTTTCGGAGCAGTGATATTCTCGGATGTCACAGTAAGCTCCTGGGAGGCTATGGAAATATCTCCGAAATCATATACAATTCTGTCATCATCTGCCGGATCCCGAAGGCAAAGTCGTACAATTCCGGACTGGGTTTTCTGATGGTCTGCCGGCATGCTGAATTTCAGAGCCACATTCAGCATGGCATTCTGCATCACATCATCCAATATAGTCCGAATACGGATATCCTCAACATGCACCTCAGGCACATAGTAAATATAAACAGAACGATAGATACCGGAAAACCTGAAAAAATCCTGGTCCTCACACCAGCTGCCTGCCGTCCATTTGAAAACCTCGACCGCCAGTTTATTCTCACCGGAAATAACATACGACGTGATGTCAAACTCCGACGGATCAAAACTGTTCTCCATATAGCCGACATAATTACCATTCAGCCAAATGGCCGCCGCGCTCTCCACACCCTGAAATGATATTCTCAGTTGTTTGCCGACGTACTGATCAGGAACAGCAAAATATCTAACATACATTCCTGTCGGATTGAATTCCTGAGGAGCCCTGCCTCTCTCAACAGCCTCCTTACCGTCCCATGGATAGGCTGTATTTGTATAATGCGGTATGTCATATCCCTGCAACTGTATATGACCGGGCACCTGTATTTTATCCCATGAATGACAATCCGTTTCCGCTGTTTCAAATCCGTCCTGTACGTACGACGGGTTTTCAGCATACTTGAAATTCCACTCCCCGTTCAAATTTATTATCCGATTGGATTTTAAACTGTTATATGGATTTGACCCAGCCTTCTCCGATTTACTTCCGTCCGGAGATGAGGTTTTCAATAATTCTTCCGAATCATTGATGCTTTGATTCATGTCAGGTAGCATGCAAAACGAATTAATTTCAGCATGCGCCGGGAGCCGGTTTTGTTGAAATACAGACAGATCATTCAACACATCGATTGAAAAGCGTTCGATATTATTCATCAATACACCTCCCGGTATTTATCAGATAATAATTGTAATTTGCCCACCGGCCATACAATTATTAACTCCGCAGTATGCCTTCGTTTCTCTTCTGCCCAGCATGTCATGCTATTACTGTCATTTGTTTTTATATATTACCTTTTTAACTCTTGAACCTTTAATTGCTTTCTTCATTTTATACTCAGAAATTGCCTCTGCATATACCGTTACTTTTTTTACATTTTTTCGATTGGAGAAACAGTATTTTCTGATATCGGTAACCTGATACATCCTTCCGTCGGAGAGTTTTATAAAATCCGGTACCTGAGCTTTTTTTCGTGTCTTCTTAACATTGCAGGTATAGTACGTTACTCTCCTTAATTCAGCATTTGTAACCCGATAAAAAGCCATTTTACCCTTTTTCCCGGCACGAATTACCGTTCCTGTCTTTACTACATACGGATCAGGCGTGACTGTCGCCGTAGGTACCGGTGAAGGTGTAGGTTCCAGCGTGGCTATCGGCACAGTCGTTTCTACCGGCACGGTGGCCTCCGGCGGCACAGGTGTGGGTAATGGCGGCACTGTCGGTATTCCTGCGGATGTCGGCGCAGGCGATGTTGCCGGAGTCACCGTAGGTGCCGGAGTCTGCGTTGGCGGAACCGTCGGTGTCGGAGCAAAGGTTCTGAATTCCGATGTTTCATTCATCAAAATATCCGAGATATTCAGCTTTTTATATGTCAAATAATTATGATTAAAATCAGGTGTTGTCGTATGTTTGATATTAGATAAAAAGTATGATTTAAACTCAGCGGGCTTGGGCTTTTTACCTGACAGCCGGAGTTCGCTGAGCACAACCGCCATCGCGCCACTGACAACTGCCGTCGCATGAGATGTTCCGCTGCTCTCCGCAAATGATCTCGCCCTGTTTGCCGAGAATATTTCCTCACCGGGAGCGGCTATATCATACTCCTGACCGCTGCCCGGATTGTTGTCCCAGTTACTGAAATCCGATATAACGCCTGTTCGTCCGTATGACATGACTCCGGTTACCGAATCATATACCGCCGGGTAACAGGGTGCGGACATGTCACTTCCGTTGTTTCCGGAGGCTGCAACCGTAATACACCTCTCAGAAACCAATTTCATCGCCTCCTCTAACTGAGATGACGCTATTGTAGAAGAAAAAGACATGCTGATGATATCGGCACCGTTGTTCACCGCATACTCCAATCCCTTCAGTGCTGCGGTAACAGTGAATTCCGACTCCACAGTCACACGAACCGGCATGATTTTCACTCCGTATGCCACACCGGCTCCGCCTATTCCGTTACCTGCAGTCATCGCTATGATACCGGCCATCTGTGTGCCATGTCCGTGAGCATCCGTCATCATTGCTCCGGGCGCAACGATATTACCTCCGTATATATCATCGACATACCCGTTTTTGTCATCATCAACTCCGGTAACGCCATTCAGTTCGGTCGAATTAACCCAGATATTATCAGCTAAATCAGGATGAGTCACATCAACTCCTGTATCCACAACCGCCACAACTATATCAGATCCCGGACGGCGCCCATTGTTTTCCAGTTGAACCCAGACATCCTGCGCAGAAATGTCATTGATATACCATTGGTAACCGAAATATGTATCATTCAGCCAGGAGTAGGCCGCATCCAAATGAAAGTCTCCACGTGTGATCGGAGAAATTGTTTTCCGTTCGGAAACCGGTTCGACTATTTTTAGTTTATTTCTATCCCCCGCAGATTCTTTGATAAGGGAATCTAATCTTTTTGTTATTCTTTTTAATTGTTTTTTTGATGCCCTTCCGGAAACCGCCTTATCGTTATCCGCACGCTCAACGGATCCATCATTGGAACAACTATCCTCGCACGATTTATCCACGTCCACATGTGCCGTGGCAGTCGTTGTTTCTGGCACATGTATCACAATTTCAGACAACACCAGTGCGCCCGTCATCAGGAGAGCGATGAACTGCTTTTTATATTTACTTTTCAACTGCCATCCCTCCGATCAGTATGGTATCACCTCTGTGTGTATTTTTCCAGCAATGCCGATTTCATGTCATAGAGTTTATCTGACAAATCGACGTAAACCGATTGCGGATTTACGAGACGCCGGCTCTCATCCCACAGTGTATCTATCTCGCGTTTGCAGTACGCCTGAATCTCCATAACAGACGGCGATTCATATACACACTGACCGTTTTTGAATATCGGGATCAGTATCTCGCGCATTTCATAACTACCGCCCTCGAGACGGGTTTTCTTCCAGGTCGCATCAGGATCAAAAAGCATCATATCCTGTGACGTGTCGAATTTCTCACCTGCCAGCGCAATGAGGTCGGCGCGTAGTTTCCCGCTTTCCCTGTCATAAATGCGAAACACTGTTTTGTTGCCGGGGTTAGTGACCTTCACCGGGTTTTCCGAAAGCTTGATTCTCGGCTCCCAACCGTCTGCATTATCCGATGTGACATCATCTCTTGTGGCGATAGCAGATAGTTTGTAGACGCCGCCAAACGCGGGAGTGTCCTTGGACGTGATCAGGTTTGTACCCACGCCCCAGCTGTCTATACGTGCGCCCTGTGCGAGCAGTGAGTCGATCAGATACTCGTCAAGATCAGAGGATGCGCAGATTTTTGCATCTGTGAATCCGGCATCATCCAGCATTTTTCTTGCTTTTTTCGACAGATAAGCGAGGTCTCCGCTGTCGAGGCGGATCCCGTAGGCACGTGGCATCTTGTTTTTCTCGCGTAGTTCCTCAAACACCTTGATCGCATTAGGCACGCCGGAACGAAGAGTATCATAGGTATCAACGAGCAGTGTTGTGTTTCCGGGGTACAGATCAGCGTATTTACGGAACGCTGTCAGCTCATCAGGAAAGCTCATGATCCAGCTGTGCGCATGCGTTCCGAGAGCAGGCACATCGTATTCCTTGGCACATATAACATTGCTGGTACCGACGCAGCCACCTATAACCGCAGCTCTCGCGCCGAAGGTTCCCGCATCCGGTCCCTGCGCGCGACGGAGACCGAATTCCATTACCGCGCCACCCCTTGCGGCATAGCATACACGCGCTGCCTTGGTGGCAATCAGGGACTGATGATTGATCAGGTTCAGCAACGCCGTCTCAACCAGCTGCGCCTCCATGATCGGCGCAACGACCTTCACCAGCGGCTCACGCGGGAATATCAGAGACCCCTCCGGAATAGCATAGATATCGCCTGTGAAATGAAAGCTTGCCAGATAATTCAAAAAGTCATCGTCAAAATCTCCCAAACCGCGCAAGTAAGCTATATCATCATAATCAAAGTGAAGACTTTTTATATACTCAATCGCATGGTCGAGGCCGGCACAGATCGCAAATCCCCCGTCATCAGGGTTGCGCCGGTAAAACAGATCAAACACCACATGTTCATCGATGGAGTTTTTGAAATAACCCTGCATCATCGTGAGTTCGTAATAATCTGTCAACAGTGTGAAATTCCGATTATCCATGTTCATTACCTCCTGAAGGTCGAAAGACTAATGCTATTATACCAAAAGGTGACTCAAAAATCAATGAAAATAAAAAACTTGCTTATATTTGGGGAATATGCTATAATCCAACAAATTGAAAGCCTTTAACCAATACTCGGAAACAAAGGAGCAAATCATGATTCGGAATAAGCATCACATGACAGATAATATAACCATAGAGTCCGCCGGGATTAATCTGTCAGCGGTCATTGATTTTCCTGACGGTTTTGATAAAAAGAATAAAACACCCATCTGCATCATAATTCACGGCATAACCGGGAACAAGGAGGAGCCTCACCTTCTCGCGGTGAGAGATGCTGCGCTGCGGGCAGGATGTGTTACTCTGCGAGCCGACATGTACGGGCATGGCGAGAGCGGAGGCTTTTTCTGCGATCATACACTGAATCTCTGGCTTGATAATATCCTGTCAGTCCTTGAGTATGTCCGTGATCTTGATTATGTATCGGATATATATCTCTGCGGGCACTCACAGGGAGGATGCGCGGTTATGCTGGCAGCGGCGGCGTACGGAGAACGGTTTGAGATTGCAGGACTCATCCCATTGTCACCGGCATGTCACATACCGGATAACAGCAGGCGGGGTGAAATACTCGGGATAGAATTTGATCCCATGCATATCCCCGATGAGTTGCCGCTTTGGGATGACTTTGTTATAAAAAGTGATTATCTCATGGTTGCTCAGACAATCAATATGGAGGAGAGCATAGACAAGTATACCGGTCCTGTTTTGATCGTACACGGCAGTGCAGATGAATCGGTCCCGATAAAGTATGGAAGAGATGCAGCGAACCGATACAAAAACTCCACCTTTGTTGAAATTACCGGTGACACACATTGTTTCGATTATCATGCTGATGAGATGGCAGCAGTGGTGGAAAAATGGCTCAAGAATGATGATATGTAGGATAAAATCAATATATCAAAATCACGGAGATGAAATCATGGAAAATAAGGAAAAACAAAAATCAGAAAAACAATTGAAACTGGATGCTGTTCCTGAAAGCACTGAAAAAGCCATAAACTATATCAGTAAACTTCTTGATGACAGAAAGGTTTCAAAAAAAGAAAAAGCACGTACGATGCTGATAGCTGAGGAGACGATCGTTCGTATGATCGAGCATTCCGATGAAAATTCCGTGCTTGTGATTGAAAGCCACGGATTTCTCGGAAATATCAATCTTCGGTTAAAAAACAGCGGAAGTGAATTCGATGTTGACGATATAGAGGATCATCTGCTTTTTGATGGTGACCCCGGTGAAGATAACGAATTCAACAATGTAATCCACAGCCTGGTTGAGCGGGTTTTCTGGGACAGGCTTTCCATTCGAAATCAAAAGGGGCAAAACCGGGCCGAGATCAGCGTTACAAAATCATCGTATTCGACTATCGTTTATACGCTTGGGGCGTTGGCGATCGGTATCCTCGTTGGCATATTGCTCAAAATGTTTACATCAGATAATGTGCAGGGATTTTCTACTACTTACATATTCGATCCGTTATTCAACATTTTCATGAACGCGCTGAAGATGATGATTGGCCCGCTGGTATTTTGTTCTATCGCGTCCAGCATAGCGGAATTCACCGATTTGAGAACTCTGGGCAAGATTGCAGTCAAAGTGATCTGTGCATATCTGATCACCTCCGCCATAGCAATTTTTATCGGCTATATGTCTTCTTTTCTGTTGCCTGATGGTAATCCGGCACTCACTCATGCGCTTGGGAATCAGGCAGAAAGCATCGTTTCCGCTGGCGAGACAACAGATGTCTCGATCCTTGGTACTATCGTAAATATTGTTCCCATTGACATAATCTCTCCGTTCCAAAAATCCGATATGCTTCAGATCATTTTTCTGGCTGCTATTTTGGGAGTAACCGGCGCGGCGCTTGCTAACAGGATTCCTTCAATCCGAAGATCCCTGTCCGTAGCAAACAATGTTTGCTCAACAATAGTCACTTATTTGGTGAAATTTGTTCCGCTGGTAGTTTTCTGCTCCGTGGCAAAGATGGTATTGAACATAGATTTGAAAGAATTTAAGGATGTACTATTCTGGCTTTTGATCTGCTATCTGGGATGCATCCTGATGATCTGCGTTTATTTAGTACTGCTTCTCGTTGTCGGCAGGGTCAATCCTTTTACATATCTAAAAAAGTTTTTCCCCGCCATATTGACAGCTTTTTCTACATCATCGAGTAACGCCACACTGCCGACATCGCTAAATCAGTGTGATGAGCTTGGCATATCCAGAAAAGTAAGTTCATTCTCCCTGCCTCTCGGCGCCACGATCAATATGGACGGCTCATGTGTCACTCTGGTAATCACGGCTGTTTTCATGGCGGGGATATACGGTGTTTCATTGGATGGAAAGGTACTGATGACACTTTTTATTTCTATCATGGCGTTATCGATCGGATGTCCCGGTATACCCGGATCGGGGCTGGTCTGCATGGCCATACTTTTTCCGCAGATAGGGGTTCCTGCCGAGGCGGTGGCGATAATCATGGGACTTTATCCGGTAGCGTGCATGATGCTGACCGCAACCAATGTCACCGGAGATGCTGTTGTTACCACGATTATTGCCAGACAGTCCGGTATGCTGAACAGAGATAAATATAAGAGCAAATAAACAGTCCGGAGCGGTTGCATAATATTATGGACAGTTTCTATTGACACCGGGCGTCGAATCGATTAAAATATATATCGTTGCGGTTGCAACGGAAAACGCGAAACTTTTTATGAAAAAACAATGGGAGGTAAAAATGAGCGAAAACAAGGTTCCTTACAAAATCTATCTCGAGGAGGATGAGATGCCGAAGGCGTGGTACAACCTTCGCGCAGACATGAAAAACAAACCGGCACCGCTCCTCAACCCCGGCACGGGTCAGCCGCTGAACGCACAGGAGCTCGGCGCAGTATTCTGCGATGAGCTGGTTGCGCAGGAGCTGGATGACACTACACCGATGATCGATATTCCGGATGAGATCCGTGATTTCTACAAAATGTATCGTCCGTCACCTCTGGTACGTGCATACTGCCTTGAGGAAAAACTCGGAACACCGGCAAAAATCTACTACAAATTTGAGGGAAACAACACAAGCGGTTCACACAAACTGAACTCCGCCATTGCTCAGGCATATTACGCTAAAAAGCAGGGGCTGAAGGGTGTTACCACAGAGACGGGCGCCGGACAGTGGGGCACTGCGTTGTCAATGGCCTGCTCATATCTCGATCTTGACTGCAAGGTATATATGGTAAAGGTTTCCTATGAACAGAAACCATTCCGACGTGAGGTTATGCGCACCTACGGAGCATCTGTTGTTCCGTCGCCATCCGATACCACTGAGGTGGGACGCAAGATTCTTGCTGAGCATCCGGGCACCACGGGAAGTCTCGGCTGCGCAATTTCAGAGGCAGTTGAGGTTGCGGCTCAGGATCCGGGTTATCGTTACGTACTCGGAAGCGTTTTGAACCAGGTACTTCTCCATCAGTCGGTTATCGGTCTCGAGACCAAGACGGCTCTTGATAAATACGGCATTCATCCGGACATGATCATCGGATGCGCGGGAGGCGGTTCCAATCTCGGCGGACTCATTGCTCCGTTCATGGGCGAGAAACTGCGGGGCGAGGCCGATTACCGGATCATCGCTGTTGAGCCGGCATCCTGTCCGAGCTTCACGCGCGGAACATTTGCATACGATTTCTGCGACACCGGTATGATCTGCCCGCTTGCAAAAATGTACACGCTGGGATCCAGCTTCATCCCGTCAGCAAACCACGCGGGAGGCCTGCGTTTCCACGGCATGAGCTCCACACTGTCACAGCTCTATCATGACGGATACATGGAGGCTGTCAGCGTAGAACAGACGGAAGTGTTCGCCGCTGCCGAGCAGTTTGCCCGCGTTGAGGGTATCCTGCCCGCACCGGAGAGTTCACACGCAATCCGTGTTGCAATCGACGAGGCACTCCGCTGCAAGGAAACCGGGGAGGAGAAAACCATCGTGTTCGGTCTGACCGGAACAGGATATTTTGATATGGTTGCATATGAGAAATACAATAACGGTGAAATGACTGACCAGATTCCTACCGATGAGGAAATCGCCGCATCAATCGCAAAACTTCCGAAGGTAAACGCGTAAGTATTGCTGTTTTAATACTGAAATGAACAGGCGGCAGGACATATTCCTGCCGCCTCTTATTTTAATCACAGGGGTTGCGCATGGAGTTTAACCGCTACGCAGCACGCAGTCCCGAGGACAAGTAGGAGAAACAAGTCACTCCAGTCGATCAATCCTCAGGTTTCCTCCCGTATCTCGTAGAAATCTCTTTTGTCAAATTCTGAATTTCCTCTCTGATGTCATTGTTCAGTACTTCCACGTACTCGCTGTGTTGCAGCGCCCACCTGACGATCATATACGGGGACGTTTTTACGCTGACGATGTCATAGCCCGGTTCCTCCGCTTCCCTGACTTTTTTATAATGATTTGAAAAAGAATCATATAACAGATTGTAACGGTCCTTCCTGACCTTGATCCTGACCTCTCTGGGTTCGTCAAATCCCATGTTCAGATGTTCTGCCAGATACTTTTCCGGATCCCAGTACGCATTAAATATCGGCAGACCTTCGAACGGAACGACCTCAATCATTTTCTCTTTTCCATCAGGATCCAGATACGGCTGAATATCCGACATCAGATCCAGTCTGTAGTGCCATATCCTGTTTTGCCGGTCATCACTCCTGAGGCCGATGCAATAATACTGGTCATTATATACCACCAGATGATACGGACTCAGTATGTGATGCCTCTCATTTTTATGAACCACCTCATGGTTCTCATTATGACAGTTGAAATAAAAATATACTTGTTTAAACTCGCATATGGCGCGCCGTATCCGATATATGTTCTCCGCGAGCTTTTTTCTGCTCTCATCATCGCTGATCAAAAACCGTCCCTGGATCCCATCCGCGCCATACCGCAGCTTCTTGCCATTCCATAACGGGTTTTCATAATACATGCTGGCTGTACTGAGTATCTTGGAAACCAGATTATTCCTGTCATCATCCGACAGAATTGCTGACAAACTGATAACATTGATCAGCTGATCCAACTCATCATTGCTGAATAAATGATTATAAGTGAAATCAGTTATTTCCAGTCCCTTTTTCTTTTTATTTATCTTTTGGTCTAAACGATCCTCCTGATACCCGCTGTATCTGATCAGGTATTCGTCGTCATTTTCATCTGTGTAATTCAGGGGATCAACCTCCGCGAGAATCTCCTCTATGCTTCTGGTAAACGTGTTATCAGCCTTGGTTGGAGTACTGTTGTTATATTTTCCTGCTCTGTATACTTTCAGCAATTCAGCAAGTTTTTCCTTGTTAACTGGATGATTATCATCAGTAGCCTTCTTCAGTACCTCTAAAATCTGTAGTGCTCTTCTCGTTTCCGAGAATTTTCCCTTGTCAATTGCATTATCGATGACTTCACTGACATCGGGGGTTTGTTCCTTCGCTGCAGTCTCCTGAGGGTTATCGGCCTGTTTTTCAGCTTTATCGTCATATTTTTTCACCGGTTCTGATATCTCTGTTTCCAGTTTACTCCATATATCAGGCGCCGGAATATCCAAACCCTGTTCGCTCAACTCTTCTACTGATGAATATGATAACAGAATATCCCGGGTTTCTTCATCCTTTAAACCGGCCGTGTTCATTCCCGTTGGATTCAGCGCTATCCTGAGTTCGTCATTAATTGCACCGGTTATGTAATATGTGGCGAATGTTTTGAGCGATGTTCCCTTTGACGGATCAAAGTGTCTGACGGCCTCACAGAAACCGATCATTCCGACTGATATCAGATCGTCAATATCCACTGTGCCGTTTGATCCGTACTTCCCGGCTAGTCTTTCTATGTATTTGCGAAAATAATTAACAAGCTCAGTCCATGCGTCATTATCACCGTTTTTTGCCCTGTCAACTAATTCGGCGATGTGTTTTTCAGACGATTCTTCCATGAATACCTCCTGTTCTGTCAAACCTGAAATCAATTTTCATTATGTTTCATCTATGCCAATCGTTCACACAGCCATTCTCCCACCACTGCTGCCATCTCATCAGCATGATAATCGAAACAATGAGGCTATGGTTAAGGGCTTTTCAATCTGTTGGATTATAGCATATTATCCAAATAAAAGCAAGATGTTTTAATCTGGTGATCAGATGCTCTCGTTTCTATTAAAAAAAATTGACATTCTCTTATCAATCGTTTATTATTTTAATCATAAACTTGATGAGTATGGGAGGATCAGACAATGACAGACATGGTTATCATGCACGGAGATCACGAAATTGCCACTGTGAACAGGAACGGCAGTTGTATTATTCGTGACTCTGCTCGCCTTCCCTATGATCTTTTTCTCGAGAAAACAACTGATGATATAGATATAATGATCCAGAATCTCAACAATTTCTATCATTGGTGTGCCACACGCCTGATCAATATTGATCGTGCATATATCAAGGAAATATTGAATAGTATCGGCGCTTCACAATTGACTACGGACCGCGATCGCGCGGAAATTGCAATGAGTTATCACGCATTGTCGTTGATAGACCTGTACTGGGTCAGAGAGACCGGTGAAGACATATCATTCGCCGATATTAATCTGTATGACCACTCTCTGACCAACGCATTTACTGACCTGTCGTTGCGTGGCAAACAAATGACAGTTGAAAACCGCCACCTGATCGCAAACAACCTGAACACGCCCGGCATGTTTCCGAAGGCATGGATTAGGCGCGGAGATACATTTTATTTGTTGAAGGACGGCAATGAAGAAGCAGTTGACCGTGAACTTATCGCAAGCCGAATTGCCGGCTGTTTTGATGTTCCGCAGGTCAGATATACAGAAGACTGTTTTGAAGATACAAAAGTTACCCGTTCAGAGATTTTCACTTCTAAAAAATACAGTATCGCTACGATGGAGGCATTTCAGATCTACTCTGTCAACCACGAAATCAATTGGTTGGAGGATGTATTAAAAAAAGATGCGCATGGTTTTTACACGATGAATATAATTGATTATCTGGTCGGAAATACCGACCGTCACTGGGGCAACTGGGGATGGCTGATAGATAACGAAAGCGGCGAGCGTATCCGGCTGCATGACCTGATGGATTTTAATCAGGCGTTCCGTTCATATGACACAACAGACGGCGCCATGTGCCAGCCCCTGCGGACCATAAATCAGCGTGAGGCGGCACTGGACGCGATCAGCCACATCGGTTTTCATCCGATCGGTGAATTTGATGACGCATGGTTTGCCGGTCATGATGAGTGGAGGCAGATGTTTCACCGCAGACTCGAAATATGCTCTGCCACCGCACCATAATATGTTTACACTATCTTGATATAAACTGTTGCCTGTGTCATGTTCACGGTTTTATATTGGTCGACTGTAACATGAATAGCATAGGTTCCTCGCGGAGCGCCTTTTTTTATCGTAACACGGCCATCATTTCCCAGTTTTATGTATTTCTTTTTGGCTCCCTCGGTAACATTTTTGCAGGTCATTTTTCCCTTGCCGTTCATTCTTTTTATCCTGGTTTTCTGCGCCTTCTTTTTTACATCGGCATATGAAAAAGTATCCTTCGTGAGATATATCCTCGCAAACTGTTCTGATATGGATGAATGCTCCGGCGCGTGACTCACGTATGTATCGATGTCGAGATAATCCGGTTCGGCGCCCTCTTTCCAATTTGCGTAAACCGTTATGTTGCCATCGAGCCATACATTTCTGTAGGCGGATATTTTTTTACCTCCGCCGTTTTTCTCCGTGAACCATCCGTCAAATGTGAATCCGGATTTCACGGGTTTAGGCAGAAGGCCGTAATTTGCTCCCTCAAAAACAGTTTTCTCACTCACACCGCCACTGCCACCATCAGGATCAAATGTAACCGTATAGTATTTCACATCACTTGCCGCGTAACTGTCCAGAGGGAAAACCTCATCAAAATCATAATTGTGACTCTCGTTATTTTTACCATTGGACTTGTTCAGCACATACGTTTTCCATGATACATCAGGATTGCCGTTCAGTGTCTTTATTTTTACCTTGCTGCCATCTACCGTCACGGATACTATCATGCAGTAATGCCCGGCTGACATATGCATGATGTCGCCCTTTTTCAACTCATAATTTCCACCCGCATATACCGTGTCCTTCCATTTTACTGACTGATCCCTGTTTCCGTAGAACGACGAGCATTCCTTCGGCAGACCGGCCATGCTCATGCACCAGTCACAGAAATTCCCACACCAGCCTCCGTAGCCGTATGGATAATCACTCTGTTTTACAAAATCCTTCATGCCCCATTGCCAGTCCGGGGAGCCTGTGTAGTAATTGTACTCGGAATAGTATTCACCGCCGAGCTTGTTATAGCCGTGCATTTCGCTCTCGTCATTTCCCTGATGATATCCGACCTGCGAGGTTCCGATCGCGACCATATCATCGGCGAAATTGCCTGTTAGTTTTATCTCATTGAGATTTTTGAAATAAATTCCTTTTTTATATGCGTCTGAAAAATCGGGATGTAAAAAGAATGCTCCTGAAAAAGAATATACTCCGAATTTAATGTCCTTTTGGTTTCCGTTGTAGACAACATTTTCCAACTCATCACAACCGGAAAAAGCATAGTCTTTGATTTCTTTCACGCTCGCCGGAACGGTAACGCAACTCAGCCGTTCACAGTTCCGGAATGCGCCCTCACCAACAGACGTGATTCCCTCCGGAATTATTATCTCACGAATTTCATCATGGTTTTGAACCGCATAATCTCCGATGGCATAGACCGTCATTCCGTCGAGCTCAGTCGGGATAACCGTTCCTGTCCACTCCTTGGGAACCCACTTGAGTGTATTGCTTGCTCTGTCAATCCCCCAGCTCAATCCGTCTATCCTGACATATTCGGTATTGGAATTGCTATCTGTTTTATTTGTCTCCACCGGCGCAGTCTGTCCCGCGATCAGATCATCGAGATTATCGAGATTGATGTCATCACATCGGTGGTCACTCGCCGCGAATCCGGCCGGAGCGCAGTCGAAATAGTCGAGCTTCTCATCACTCATGTAGGTACTGTCAATCCATATCCACCTGCCACCGACATATGCGCAGTTGAATACATGGTCTATTCTCTCGCCTTCCTTCTGCTCGCGCCAGACATGCACGCACGGAATTCCGACCGCGCCGAATAACGCCTGTGTGAGATTTCCGTAACCGCCGCAGGTAGTCATTGCCGTCTCACCCTCATGCTCGGACGGATCCCATGTTATCAGACCATATGCGTCCGTAACCTTTTTCAGCGGAAATACCTCGGTGTTTTCGTCATGCGTTTTTCTCCACTCCTGAAACTTCTCCATCCATACGGTATCATAGTGAAGATATTTCGATATCCAGGTGCATATTGCCTCTGCCTTCTCCCTGTCGGTGGTGCATCCGCTCGTCAGCTCCTGCGCCTTGTTAACAATGACCTGCCATTCATCATCCGCCTCCGGATCGGCGAGATTGATATGTTTGCCGTCAGGTCCGACGATCCACTGGTTTTTGCTGCTACGGACATTTTGTAAAAAGTACTGCGGCCCCTGCATGTCCAAATACTTTACTGCTTTTTCAAATGTATCTATTCGCGCCTGCCAGTTTTTGTCCGGATTGTTTACAACAGTTTCCAGTTTATTTGATCCCCAGAAATATGAGTTGTCCTTGACATCCCCGAGTTTGAAATTTTTGGGGAAAACAACTTTTTTAAGCTTGGGACATGCGTTGAACGCGCCCTTGTCAATCCTTTTTACAGAGGAGGGAATAACGGCAGTCACAATCTTTTTATTACCTGAAAAAGCCCATTTCCCTATGACCTTTACCTTCGTCCCGGCTATTTTTTTCGGGACATAGGAGATAGGCGCCCATGAAAGCACTCCTGTTTTTTTATCAAACCCAACCCATTCTCCCTCAATTTTGTACCATTTCTTTTTTGCCTGCGACTGTTTCTCTGAACCGAAAAACATTCCCGCGCACATCAGGCATGCACAGATTAACAAAAGTCTCAGCACAGTTAAACGATATGATTTCTTTTTCATAAGTCGCTCCTTTCTGTTTATTTCCTTATTTTCCCAATACATTGACAGACTCACTTTTTCCGCGCGGATATGGTATTTGCCAGACTCACTGATGTCCATCTGCCCGGATTCTGAAGACTGTATCACTACGGAAAAAGTTTCCCGACCTCATCAGCGAATTTTTCCGGATAATGCGCTATCAAACGGTGATCGCTATTCGGAAAACAAACCGTTTTATACGGAACCTTCACTTGCTCTCCGTACCACTCCGCCAACTTCGGTGAAAACAGCGATCCCGGCTCCGCGTAAAAATAAGTCAGCGGAACCGTTATTTTTTCCACGACATCGCGGTTATCCTGCTTCTCCATGGAGATGGCGAGACTCCTGAGCACACCCTCGTCACAGTTCTGCATTTTCTTTTTTATCGTCCGTCTCACAATAAAACGTGGCAATTTAGCCAGATGTGGCATCACTCCGATCGTAAACGCCTCGAATAGAGAATAAAAATCCTTATCCTTTGCTTTCTGTGTTAACTGTTCCAGTGTTTCCTGAGTAAACTTTCCCTGAAAAAGTCCGAGATTCCAATCGCCTTCATTCAACATTTTAGGCGACATGTCACTGAGCACGAGCTGTTTCAATGCGGAACATCCGTACATGTCAATATATGTCAGGGCAACACCGGCTCCCATCGACCAGCCAAGCAGTGTAAATTTATCCAATGATAAACCGCAAATGATCTCGTTCAGGTCACTTGCCAGTGTTTCCATCGTGACAGTTTCACGGGTGGCTGCCTTACTGTTGCAATGCCCCCGGTGATCGTAGGTGATACACCGCAGTTTATCCTTCAACCGGCTGACCGGAATACTGTACCGGTTATGCGAGCTGTTGTAGCCATGCAGCATTATTATAGTTTCGGGACCTGTGCCGACATCCTCGTAATATAACTGTTCCCCGTTTTTTAATTCAAA
>JAGABX010000116.1 GCA_017614395.1 Eubacterium sp. | reverse complement strand
GGATTCGTTCTGCCACCTGCTCGTGCGTTGTATGTTCATAGAGAATCAATTCGCCGAATTCTGCCAGTGGTTCGTAACTGACATCGCCTACGGCATCCGCTTCTAAAACTACTATTTTGTACATAGTGACTCTCCTTTTTTTTTATTATAGGATTATAGCATGGACATCGTATATCGTCAATATTGCCGGCATTAAACGTAAAAAATCCTTGCATCACCGGGGCTGTTTTTGTATAATGTGTTTGAAACGCATTGATGATTTTACACTCTTGGCGAGTGTTGAGGATTGTTTTCCCGTACGAGGAGGCACGATATGAAAAAAAGTTCATGGAAAAAAAGGTTAGCGTTCCTATTGGCGCTGTCGATGATGATTACGGCTGTTCCGGCAACGGCCGCCGTGACCGATGATGTGTCTGATGCATCGTCGGCGCAGTATGCGTACGCAACAGATGGTTCCCATTGTCTGGATTTTGACGCGGGCATGCATATTCCGAACTGGAACCGGGATGAAGGCAATATGGATCAGGAGGTGATCGTTGCTGTGCTCGATTCCGGAATAGATTGGAGACATCCTGAGTTTTCCGGCCGCCTTGTCACCTTCACGGAGGAACAGCAAAGGCTCCTCGGTTGTGGGGCGCATGGCTTTAACGCACTTCCGGATGAAAAGGGCGATGCCATGGAGGATCCGGATTTTTTCGCAACCGATGTTATCGTGCACGGAACTCATTGTGCCGGCATTATCGGAGCCGCATGGGATAAAAAGGGAATCAGCGGTGCCGCCTCCTCCGCCAGGTTGCTGAATATCCGAGTTACCAATGGGGATGGTCTGCTATCTACCACGGCTGTGTTGCGGGCGTATTCCTTTATTAAAGAGGCGTACAAACTGGGGATAAAAACAAGGATTATCAGTAATTCATGGTATTTAGGCGAGAACAGCCGCGCCTTAGATACGGCTGTCAGAGATCTGGGGGAAAGCTGTGGGATTCTCTCGTTTTTTGCCGCCGGGAATGATGGGATTGATGTAAACGACTACGGAGTCTCGGCAACTATGGCGCAGAGCAATCCGTATGCCGTTCTCGTAGGCGCAACAAATATCAAAGCTGTCAAACCAAAATTCAGCAGTTATTCCCGGACGGGTGTGGATATCCTGGCACCCGGAACTGCCATCCTGTCAACGATTCCATCAGCATGCAAAGACGGTGAGCCCTCGTATTTTTCCGACCTGGCACCGAATGGAACCAATGTTTTCTATGCAGGTGCCGACAGCGAAGGAGAGATAGACATACAAATGGAGGGCGCCCCGACGACGGTCGGTATAACCGATGAGGCTTCCTTTTCGGGCACGACGAGCTATAGGATTTCGTCTGCGGATAAGGTGCAACCCGATGTTACATTTTCGTTGACGCTGTCCGCAAATGGTTTGAAAAAGCCGGCGGATTTTGAAAAAGGCGGCTACCGGCTTTCTATGATCGGTATGAGTTTATATCAAACGATCATGATCGACGCGGCGTCTGTTAAGAACACATCCGGTGGATGGTCGGAGGCAGAGGATCTCGGATCGGCCTCTATCCGGTCAGGTTGGATGGATGAGGAATTCCTTCTCCCTGCCGATACGGATTTTGAAAACTTTCAGATGCGGTTGGAACTGTACCTCTTAGATGTTACAGGGCCATGTCCGGTTACTTTTTATCTCGATTCAATCGGAATCGGTAATCAATTATCAAATTACGGTATCACAACCGGGACATCTATGGCGTGTCCGGCAGCGGCAGGTGCTGCGGCCGTTATGCTGTCCTCTCATTTAACACGGGATATGGAGTATGAGTCCGGATATGATGTTATGCAGTTAAAGGCTGACATCATCGGCTCCACCAGAGTTGCGGACGGCGCGGAGGAGTATATCAATTCGGCCGGAATCGTAGATCTCAGTGTGAAAAAGGAGAATTACTGTCCGTCGATCTCAGATGTCACGATAAACGGAAATGAACTGAAACTGTCCGGGTATTATTTCGGTGATGCACAGGGCAGTGTCTCGACCGAGCTGATTACGGTAGGTGTGCATAAACCGATCCATACGTCAATCCGGAGCTGGACCGACCGGGAGGTTGTTCTGGATCTGAACGATACGATCGCAGGGAGACTGCAGATAGCCCTGACGGCGGCAAACGGCAGGAAATATACGTTCTTGAAGCAATTTGACAGGAGTGAAAACGTTTTTGAAAAAGAATACGATTTTCCGACCGGAACGGATGACCCGTATGCCATTAATTCGATTCAGGACGGCGAGGCGAGCGGGGCGATGTTTGGTTTGAAAGGCAAGCTGTACTTTCTACAGGAGGTACTGGAGTATGAGACGTGTTACTATTACACACATTTTTACACCTATGATACAGCCCGAAAAAAGTGGGACCGCATTGAACTGAAGGAGCCCCTTGAGAATGCCAGCGCTGTTATTTACAAGGGAAAAATCCTCATAGAAGGACGACAGATGGGCGTCAATTCAGTCGGGCTCCCCATTCACAAAACAAAAGGGAAGGAGAGACTGTATCTCTATGATCCCGGGAAAAAGACATGGAAACGCCTCAGCAATAAAAATGTATCCGTCTGTGCCACCCTGGCAAGAGTCGGTAAAAAGCTCTACCTGGTCGGGAATCGGGATTTTACGAGTGAAGGCGGACCGAACACGGTTAACGCATACGATACGAAGAAAGGTGCCAAAAAGAAACCCATCGCACAGTTGTCCTATAACGCAGACAACGCCAAAGTGGCGGTTAGGAATAACAATATTTACATCTATGCATGGACGGCTGTTGAGATCGATCCGGATTCCAGAATTACCAAAAAAAGAGGATTTGCCCTCCAGAGAGTGAATGTAAAAACGAAAAAGACCGGGAACCTGACGAAAAAGCTGCCGGAACACGGGATTGCTCCGGGTATCCCAGATTATTATGTATTCACCAACCAGTTTTCTCTCGCGGCTGTAAACGGAGGCATCGTGATTGCCGGAATGAATGACAAAAACAATGGGAAGAATGTGTGGTATTACAACGAGAAAAAGAACACGCTGAAACCCTATAAAAAACAGATTTCCGACGGAAATATCCTATGTGCCACGCTCGCTGACTACAAGGGACAGCTCTACGCGATTGCCATGGATGCGTACGAGCAGAACAAGATGGTTTTCCGATCTACATCCTGTGGATGAGATAGATAATGACAAGGATATTGATAACTTGTGGAATTTTATGTTTTTTTTGGTATTCTGCTAATTTGTCACCCTTTTGTCGCGCCCGGTATGATATTGTATGAATCAAAAAGCTGTAACCATGAGCATAAAGCAGCATATCTTTTCAGGGAGTGCAGGCCTCGTAGTTGGCGCTCTGTTCAGTGCCCTCTTGGTGGTTCAGATCCTAAATTGAAGAGAGTGATTCCATGATTAAAAAGTCAGATAGTTTTATGTGCCTGACATTACTGGTGGAGTAGTCAATATCATCATTAGTGATCAGGATTCTCGTATCAAGTTGACCTGTTCCGGAGAAGGCGACCATCTCCCTGTCATATGTTTTATCATCGGATACGCTATATGCCACCTGTATATAGTATCGCAGGTTATCTTTCTCTGCCAAAAAATCAATGTCCCTTCCGTTGTTATCATATACAGTAGTATTGTATCCCATATATAATAATTCATTATAAACTATATTTTCAAGATTGTGTGTCAGGTTATAACGGTTATTCTTACATCGGATTGAGTTAAGGGCTACATCACAGTTATAGAGCTTGTGGCTTTGCTCAAGCTCTTTCTTTGCTTTTTTTGAGTACCTTTTTACCTGACTTATTATGTATGCCTCATCGAGATATCCAATCCATTTTTGTACAGTGTTTGATGTGCATGTGATTCCCTGTCCCTTCATGTAGTCAGCAATAGATTTGGCGGAATAGATGCGTGAATTTGATACAAGAACGAAACTTACGACCTTTTTAAACTCGTTTATTTTTTTGATTCCATATCTTTTTATAATATCATTTTCAACAATTGTTGCATCGAGATCATTGATATATCTTCTGATGTCTTTTTCTGTATCATATTCCAGTCGTTTTGGAAATCCTCCCCATATCAAATAATCAGATATGGATATAGTTTTATTCAATTCCTCTGCATATTTCGAAATCTCTTTAAATACAAAAGGGTATATCCGGAAACTGACATATCTTCCGGATAGTTCTTTTGTGAATTCACCTGATAAAAGCTTTGAGTTGGATCCGGTGATAAAGACAGAGCATTTACGAAGACGCAAGGTTTTACATGCGAGTTGCCAGTTTTCTATTTCCTGAACTTCATCAAGAAGGACATAGCAAATGTTATCATTCACGCGATGGTTTTCTACATAATTGACGATATCCTTCCATGTTTCGATCTCCTCTGTTACGATACGATCCTCGAAGTTCAAGAATACAGTATTTGTTGATTTGTTTTGCAGTTCTTCTGCAATCTGCTCAAGAATTACGGATTTACCGCACCGTCTGACTCCGGTGATGATCTTTATCATATCATCATCATAGAATCCTCGGATTTCTGAAATATACTTTTCGCGCTTTAACATCTGCATTCCCCTTTTGCATTGAGAAAAAGACCAAGAGCTGACAAAATTCGTAATCATATTGAGAATTTACGAAATATCCGGAAAAATTCTCAATATGTATCTATTAAGTGATTATACTCCGTATAAATACCGATGTCAAGCTAATTTGTAAGAGATTCTCGGCCGGATAGTGTTTTTTGTTGCGATTATTGTATTTTTGTGATAAGATAGTGCGCATGGACATTATCGGCTTTACGTAAAGTGCTCCCCTTGCCAAGGACATTTTTGATTTGTAGTAGAATAGCATTACAAAGGAGATTTGAATAAAGATCCCGGATACACCTGCGTTTGATACCTATGCGCTGAAGGGCGCGTCGAAGGATGAGATCAAAAGCGTGGAGCAGGGGAAGAGTTAGAAAAGAAAGGAGATGTGAAATGATGATGAAAAGAATCAGAAGAATTATGAGTGTAGTTATGGCGGGGGCTTTGCTGATTGGAGCAAATTTTTCTGCCCCGGTAGATGCTTCGGCGAAGAAGCCCGTTCTTGCGTACCAAAGTGTTTCTATCCTGGAAGGCGACAGCAATGTTATCAATATTAAGAACGCAACCCAAAAGAGTGTAAAGAAACTCACGGTGAGTGTTAAGAACAAAGCGATCGTATCGGCTGTAGCTGCCGGTGCCGGGAAAAAGACAGCAATTCAGATCACCGGAAAGAAGACCGGAAGTACAACCGTTTATGTGAAGATCAAGACAAAGAAGATGTATAAGCTTTCTCTTTCCGTAAGGGTTGCGGGGAAAGAGTATCAGGAGACAGAGGATTTGAAGGCGATTGGGATTATCGGTGCGATGGAGGAAGAAGTCAGTCTGTTAAAGGAAAATGCCGATATCAAAAAAACAACGAAGATTGCCGGTATGGAGTTCTGTGAGGGCACCATCGAAGGAAAGAGTGTTGTCATCGTGCAATGCGGTATGGGAAAAGTAAATGCCGGCATATGCGCGAACACACTGATCAACAATTTTAACTGCGTAAAGGTTATCAATTCCGGAGTCGCCGGTTCACTCGACAATAAACTGGAT
>JAGABX010000115.1 GCA_017614395.1 Eubacterium sp. | reverse complement strand
ATCCCGGATTAATTCCCATTTTTATGTGGACTATTCGTCGGTAGTGACGCCTGAAAGAGTTGAGTCAATGGGATTGGGTGAGATAAAGCCTGGCTATGAATGGTTTGCGTTTGTGTTTAGCGGGCAACCGCTGGATGATGGTTTGGTTAGGGACAAGTTCTTACCATCCATTCGTTTTTCGGAAAACAAGCTGATGAACGCGTATAGTCGAATGTCTTTAGACCAGGGATGGATGCAAGGAACCGCAAATGAGATGGATGTGTTTTTGGACGTTTATGGAAAAGCGGATGGCACCATTCTTGATTTGGGATGTGGCAGAGGGAGACATTCCATAGAACTCTCCCAACGAGGTTATAACGTTCATGGTATTGATTTTGCAGACAATAATATCCAAATCGCCGGAGAATTATCAAGCAATATCGATAATCAACCAAACTTTGATGTGGTAAATGTGGTATCGAAAGACAATATATCCGTATTACAGGATAAATATGATGCAGTACTTGCTTTGTATGATGTGGTAGGATCTTATCCGGATGAGGAGAGCAACAGAGAGATCATTCTCGAAGCGTTTAATCATCTGATTGATGGCGGTTTACTTTTTCTATCTGTAATGAATATGGAATTGACCAGCCGGCTGATCAGGCCGGATCATCAGGGCAATGTTGCGAAAGACCCATCTTTGCTTTTTAGGCTTGAGCCGATCAGGATCATGCAGAATACGGGGGACGTCTTTGACCCGCGGTATATGGTTTTGGATTCCGAATCGGGACTGGTTTACAGAAAGGAGCAGTTTGTCGAGGATGGGGATCTGTCTGCGGAATATGTAATTCGAGACAAGAGATATCGGGAAAAAGAGATTGTATCTATGCTTGAGGAAGTTGGGTTTCATGTAGATGAGGTTCGCCGGGTTCGTGCCGGACATTTTGATGAAGCCTTATCGCAAGATGATTTGAAGGCTAAGGAGTTACTGGTAATTGCGCGGAAACGGTAAATAAAATACATCGTTGCTCTACAGCGAATGTCAAAGTGAAGGACAAAACTGAAAGAAAGGATGATTCGAGATGAAAAGATGGGGAATTATTAAAAGAGTTATCGCGTTTGCGGTTTCGCTTGCGCTTATTTCAGGTGTGGTGCCGGATGGCGTGGTTCCGGTCGCTCGCGCAGCAGCAAATCCGACGACCTGGGAAGAACTCAAAACAGCTATGGCTGCGGGTGGCGAAATCACTTTGGACAGAAATATCACCCATTCTGAGTATGATGATATGTATATCGTTGTGCCTGCCGGAGAGACAGTAACGCTTGATCTGAACGGGCACACCGTTGATGGAGACCAAAATGGTTCGGTTATCACTGTAAAAGGTACGCTGGTTTTGAAGGACACTGCAGGTGGAGGCAATATAACAGGCGGAAGTTCAGGATCAGGAGGCGGGATATGCGTTGAGCCTGATAACGGGAGTAATGCCAGCTTTACCATGAACAGTGGATGCATCAGTGGTAACGGAAGCGAAGAGGGAGGCGGTGTATATGTTGCCGGTGGTGCGACTTTCACGATGAATGGTGGGAGTATTGAGCATAATTTCGGGGGACAGCATGGTGGTGGCGTATATGTTGCTGGTGGTGCGACTTTCAGGATGAATGGTGGAAGTATCACACATAATGGTGTGGAGAATGGGAGTGGGAAGATAGGCGGTGGTGTTTATTGTGACAATAGCATTTCATTGAGTGGACATTGTGTGATAAAGGATAATGGTGATACGAATGTTTATCTTAAGAGCTCTTGTTATATTTATGTAACCGATGATCTGGATGATGAAACATATGTTGGTGTCACTGGTGAGGACCAATATTCGAATACAGTTATCACACAGGGACTTTCCGGACATGGATCTGTTGATAATTTCTTTTCTGATGACAGAAATAAAGGTATTATTGAAGAGGATGGTGAGGCAGTATTCGGGACGGAAACATCATGGAAAAAACTTAAGAAAAACATCGAAAAAGCCACCGGTTCGACAATCAGCATAGAATTGGATGGTGATGTGGAAGCAGACGACGAAGATTCGACAATTAACATAACTGAAGGAAAAAGAGTTACGATCGATCTGAAAGGGAATACAATTAACGGAAGAAACAAAGTAGGGAGCCTTTTTGAAATAAATGGCGGGAGCCTGACAATTAATGACACCGGTTCCGGAGGTGAGCTGATCGGTGGAAACGGTGATAACGGTGGGGCTGTATATCAATACAGCGGCAGTTTTACCATGAACGGAGGAAGCATAGCAGAAAACCATGCCGGGTATTATGGTGGGGCCGTGTATATAGATGATGGCGATTTCACTATGAACGGAGGAAGCATAGCAGGAAATATTGCTGATTTTGAAGGCGGGGCTGTGTATATTGATGATGGTATTTTTACCATGACGGCAGGAGAAATAAAGAACAATTCAGCTCCTAAAGGTGGCGGCGTATACATATCTGATTATGGATCCTTCATTATGAAAGGGGGAAGCATAGAATCAAATAAAGCCGATGAACAGGGCGGTGGTGTGTTCTATAAGGGTGGCTCTTTCAGCCTGTCCGGAAGTCCGGTTATTGGTAATAATACTGTTTCGGATATTTCGAACAATGTTTATCTGGAATACGAAAACGTTCTGACAATCGCCGGTGCCCTGAGCAGTACGGCATCCATCAGTATCAATGCCGGAAACTATGATCCTGAGGAAAGTCGTATTTACGGGTGGGAGGTTACAGACGGTCTCAGCGGAAACGGAAGTATTGACAACTTTTCCAGTGATTATGATTCGGAAAAGCTTTGCCTGGCCTATGACGGAGAAGTCAAAATTCTGACTGAGAATGATAAACATACTATCAGTGTTAATGATACGGCTGATTGGCTTTATGATTCCAGTATTAATTATACGGATGCTTTTGAAGGAACAGAGGTAATAGTCCGTTTCTCACTTAATGATGGTTACGATGTAAAGAACGTTGAATATAGCATTGGATACTACGACACGAGAGAGGCAACGTATGTTTCCGGCAGCACCGGTGGAATCTATGTTTATAAATTCACGATGCCGGATGACTATGTAGATGTAACGATTAACGCAACAAGACTAATGTCATGCGAAGGAATCAGTGCAGAGCTATCCGGCTTTATCTATTATACCGGTTCCGGATTGAAAGATACAATATGTAATTATATTTCCGTGTATGACGATGCGTATGGAATTATACCACTGGATGCCGATACGCACTATACTGTCACCTCCTTTAAAAAAGACGGAAAGGTCGTAGCGGATCCCGTTGAAATCGGAACCTATACTGCCGTAATAACCGGCATTCCGGAAAATGGATACAGTGGGAGTAAAGAGTTTTCATTTACGGTTGATAAAGGGTTGTATGGAGAAAAAGAAGTAAGCGGAAAAGCAAAGGCCGGAACTGCCGGAACCGTTGATTTGTATACGGTTTTGGACAGCGGTTATGAGAGTGCGGAAATCACATCATCGCTTACGGATGAAAGCATTTTATCATCTGCATCCATCGACAACGGAAAACTTAATTTCGCGTTCAAGAACGGAGTTTCGGCTGGTGATAGTGAAAGAGTTGAAATCACCGTGGTATCAACGAATTATGAGGATTATACGATCACAGCGACATTTACAGTGACAGAGAAGGATGTCCCTGTTGTTATAGTGGAACCGATCACGGCAACCTATTCCGGTCAGCCAATCGGCTCATCGATGATACGCGGAACGGCAACGGTCGGAGACACTCCGGTCGAAGGAAACTGGACTTTCCGGGGCGGAACGACATTTACCAATGTTGCGGACAGCGGTATAAAGACAGTTATTTTCACGCCGTCGAACATGGATGCTTATGAAACGGTTGAGACGACTCTGGCATTGACGATCAACAGGGCAAGTGTCTCCGGTTCCCCAATCTATACAAAAATTACAACATCCGGAAAGAACCTCGGGGATGCCACCCTTGAATTGGGTACGCTGTCGCCGGACGGCGGTGTGATCGCATGGGATGACCCTGTTGAAACAGTGGTTACACAGGGTACCGCCTACGGCTGGACATATAGTCCCGGCAATAATAACTATCAGGTAAAGACAGGCTCCATAGTTCTGTGGGAGAACTCCGGTTCGGGTGGCTCAGGAAACAGCGGAGACTCTGGAAACAATGGAGATTCAGGTAACGACGGTGGATCCGGCACCGGAAGCGGGAATACCGGAGGCGGCTCGTACTCCGGAGGCGGTTCGTCCGGTGGTGGTTCCGGCGGATCCGGATCGGGATCAGGAACCGCCGGGGAACTGGAGCCTTCATCTCCGACACCATCCGCAGACCCCAATACCGGAGCTGAACCTGTGCCCTCATCGGCACCGGCTCCGAGTGCAGGTCCGGCACCTGAAACCAGCCCCACACCGGGAACAGAACCGGGAGCAAGTCCGGCACCGACGATTGTTGAGCAGAGCACGGAAACCGTAAATAATCCGGATGGCTCGACGACGACCACAACGACCACTCTCGATTCCGAGGGAACCAGAACGACCGGAACCGAGACGGTCCGGAAGGACGGCACGGTCGAGGTAACCAGTGAAGTTCTCAAAAACGATGGTTCCACCGAGAAAACCACGGAACTCACAAAACCTGATGGCACGGTTGAAAAAACCGGAGAGATCCGAAATGCAGACGGTTCGACCGAAGACTCAAGGGAGACAATCAAACCGGACGGCTCATCTGTTAAAACTGTTGATATTGTCAGAGCGGACAATACAACTGTTCACGAGGATATCCGCACGACGGCTACGGGCAGAGAGACATCCAGAATCCTGGAAACGGCACCCTCCGGCAATACGATTCTGACTGAGCAGGTAACACAGCCATCAGGTGATTTTTCCAAGGTGGCTGTCGAAACTACATATAAAAAGGACGAGAATGGCAATATCCTCGGCGTGTCTATCACGATCCAAACAGAACAAAAGACCGGTAATATCACGCAGAAGGCCTCATTTGAAGTACTGAATTTAGGTAATACCAAGCAGAAGCCTTCCTTTGAAGCCATGAAAACCGGCAACAGTTCGACCAAATTTGCTGCGAATGTTTCTCAAATGAAAACCGTAGCTCTCAAAGAACTGACAACGACTTCGAAAAGCGGCGAGATCATCATCCCGAAAACAGTCAAGGCAGATGGCGAGATCTACACGGTGACCGTGTTAGAAAAAGGTTTGCTGAAGGGCAATAAAAAGAAGCCGAAGAAGCTTCTGATCAAAGCCTCCGGCATCACCAAAATTGCAAAGGGAACCTTCAAAAATCTGGCGAAGAAAGCTACCATTCTGATCAAAGCCAACAAGAAGGATTTCAAGCGGATCCGTAACCTGGTCCGTAAATCCGGCATCGGTAAGGGTGTGAAAATCCATAAAGCCTGACCAAGTCACCTGCATATGATAAAAAAATGTGTGAGAGTTTCAAAAGTTCGCACATAAAAGTGTATGGATTACACAAAAGATCGTACATAAAAATGTATAGAGCACACAAAAGTTCGTACATAAAAATGTTGACACCTAACGCTTTTTCTGTTATAGTATGCTTGCAAGATCTCTAAATTTGGGCATTTAGAGTTCCTGTATTACTATAGCAGATGGATGGAGATGTAAATGGAACGTGATTTGATGAAACGCCTTGTCGAATGGAAGAATGGAAAGCGACGAAAACCGCTTCTGTTGCAGGGGGCGAGGCAGGTGGGAAAGACGTGGCTTGTAAAGGAATTCGGACGCAGGGAGTTTACGAATACTGCATATATCAACTTTGACGAGAATCATACAATCCACTCGGTTTTTGACGGTGATCTGGACACGGACAGGCTGATCATAGCGATTAAGGCTCAAACGGGCTTAGACATTTCTGCGGACGATTCGCTGATTGTTTTTGATGAGGTTCAGGAGTGTCCCCGCGCGTTAACCTCGTTAAAGTATTTCTGTGAGAATGCGCCTGAATATGCGATTATCGCAACGGGGTCCCTTCTTGGCGTAGCGATGCATCCCGGCACGACTTTTCCGGTCGGAAAGGTTGACAGGATGACATTGTACCCGTTAAGCTTTTCCGAATTTCTCAGGGCGCAAGGAAAAACCGGATTGGTTGATTTATTGAACTCCGATGACGAGGTATCAAAAGCATCGTTTCATGGGGAGTATGTTGATTTCCTCCGGCAGTATTATTTTGTTGGGGGAATGCCTGAGGCGGTTGATGTATTCCTGGAGGAGAGGAGTTTTTCACGTGTTTCGTCAATACATAAGACGATTCTTGATATGTACCGACAGGATTTTTCAAAGCACGCAGATTCTTCGTTGATTCCCAGGCTGAATATGGTGTGGTCATCGATTCCGGCTCAACTTGCAAAAGAGAATAAAAAGTTTATCTATGGCGTTGTTCGTCAGGGAGCCAGAGCCAAGGACTATGAACTGGCCATTCAGTGGTTAGAGGATTCAGGGTTGATTCACAAGGTGTTTCGTACGAAAAAAGCGGGCATCCCTCTTTCTTTTTATGCAGATCAGTCGTCTTTTAAGATTTACATGGCCGATATCGGATTGCTCTGTGCCATGAGCCAAATCAATGAACGGGTGGTTATAGAGGGGAATCGATTGTTTGTTGAATTCAAGGGCGCACTCACGGAACAATTCGTGCTGCAACAGCTCGTTACGATGCGTGATCAACCGGTGTATTATTATTCGGCGGAAAACGCACGAACGGAAATAGATTTCCTTGTTGACGGTCCGGAATGTCCGATTCCGATTGAGGTAAAGGCGGAGGAGAATCTCCGGGCCAAAAGCCTCCGTGTATTTTGTGCGGAAAATGATCTCACAGGTGTCCGGTTTTCTATGTCCGGATACCGTGATCAGGGATGGATGAAAAACATCCCGCTGTATGATGTGGGTGCAATCATTCCATAGTGGGCTGAGTGACGAAGGCCATCACCGGGACAAAGCGAAAGATAAAACACAATGAAAGGATAATTTGTGATGGTGATATAGGATTTGAGACTCGCACAGATTGCGTGTTGTGGAGGAATTTTATGAGATATGGTCTATATATTCACATCCCATTATGTGTGAGAAAATGTGTCTACTGTGATTTTTGTTCGATTGGGCTTAGCGAGGGTCGGAATCAGAATTCCGGACTCGAGAATAAAGTACCCCTGGCTTTGGTGAAGGAATTGGATGCCGGTGTAAAAAAACATCTGCGGAAAGAGGACAGTATCACATCTGTTTTTATTGGCGGTGGGACGCCGTCGGTTGTTCCGGTGGAGGATATGGAACCACTGCTGAGGGCGATTCATAGCTATGTTGCCTCGAATAACGCCATTGAATGGACCATCGAATGTAACCCCGGAACGGTTGATCGGGAAAAACTGGAACTGTATCGAAGGTATGGCGTCAATCGCCTGAGCATCGGCTGCCAGTCCATTCATGATGAGGAGTTACGAGCGTTGGGGCGGATTCATACGTCGGAGGACTTTTTCCGGACCTATGAACTGGCGAGAGAGTGCGGGTTTGATAATATCAATGTGGATCTGATGAACGCGATCCCGGGGCAGACATTGTACTCGTATGAGAAAACACTGAAACGGATGATTGAATTGGAGCCGGAGCACATCTCGGCATACAGCCTGATCATTGAGCCGGGGACACTTTTTTATGAGAAATATATGTTCCATCCACCGGTCGATGAGGAAACAGACCGCCGAATGTATGAGATGACGTGCGAAATGCTCGAGACGGCCGGATATATCCATTATGAGGTGTCAAATTTTGCCAGAACAAAATCGAGTCATCTACGGGCGGATAAAAAAGATTCATTTATCGGACATAAATCTTCTATAAAAAAATCATATCATGGGATTGATCTGGAAGAATCGACTTATGCCTGCCGGCATAACCTGAATTACTGGAGGCGAGGCAGTTATATCGGCATCGGTCCGTCGGCGGCATCGTTTTACGGAAACAGGGGTTCATACGGTACACGAACGAGGCGTGTTGATGATGTTCATAGTTGGCTTGAATATGCGGAGACCGGTTCCGATACGGAAATCGATGTGGAGGAATTAACGCACGAGAATGCGCTGACTGAAACGACATTTTTAGGTCTGCGGATGAGAGAAGGTGTCGACCTGAAGATTTTGCAGGAGCAATTTGGTTTTGATGCCAAATCTGTCTGGGGGGACGAAATAAATCAGCTGACTGCTAACGGCCTGATGGAAAACGATAGAGATCATATTCGCCTGACGGATCAGGGGCTGTTCGTCAGCGATTCAATCATTGACCGGTTGATTCGCTTTCTTTGACAAAAAGCAAGACAGAAATCCGCCGCCAATGTGATTGCTGTCTTGTTTTCATAAGATAATATAAACTGAGGTATCCGCCTTATGCGGGAACACCTCTTTACAGATTCGATTATACAATAGATATACGGATTTGTCAAATTCTTTTTGAGGAGGATAATTACAGATGTTACCCAAGGATAAACTAAAGGAAATCGTAGACTATCACGTGCAGCAGATCCGTCGCGTGACAGATTTTGTGCCGGATATTGCGCTGGTGCTGGGGAGTGGACTCGGTGCACTTGCTGACGAAGTGGATACCGAGGCTGTCGTGAATTATAATGAGCTGCACCGTTTCCCTGTGTCGACCGTGCCCGGACACGAGGGACGTTTTGTGTTCGGCAGGCTTGGCGGAGTGAAGGTAGTGATAATGCAGGGACGCGTCCACTATTACGAGGGTTATAACATCCAGGAGGTTGTGATGCCGATCCGTGTGATGGTGGGACTCGGCGCGCGCGTTCTGTATCTCACCAACGCATCAGGTGGTATCAATCCGGAATTCTCTGCCGGAGACCTGATGCTGATAACTGACCAGATCGCGATGTTTGTTCCTTCGCCATTGGTTGGAGAGAACGTTGATGAATGGGGCACGCGATTCCCATCGATGAATCAGATTTATGACGAGAACCTGTCTCGACTGATTGAGCAAACAGCCAGTGAGAACGGTATCGATCTGAAAAAGGGAGTCTATCTCCAAACCACAGGACCACAGTATGAATCACCGGCAGAGGTTCAGATGATCCGTAGTCTCGGTGGCGATGCTGTGGGCATGAGCACTGCGGTTGAGGCAATCACAGCCGTCCACATGGGACTGAAGGTTTGCGGTGTGTCATGTATAACCAACATGGCAGGTGGCACGACCGCACAGGCAATTACACATGATGAGGTCAAGGAAACGGCAGATCGTGTGGCTGACATGTTCAAAAAGCTTATCACAGGCTCGATAGTAAAAATTGCCAATGAAGAATAATCAGGTATACAACTAATGAAAACCTTACGAGACGGAGTATGTCAATGCATTGATAAAAAGATCGGTTAATTAATGTGTCCAATTGTTGTATGTATAACAATTACTATACTTGTAAATAATAAATCGTGGGGTGGGAGCCTATGAAAAAACGACTGTTATCCGTAATGGCTGTATTAATGACAACACTGACGCTGATCGCATGCGGAGCACCGGAGGAAACGGCGGAAACCGAACCGGAACCGACGGCGACGGCTCACGGGATTGATGCGCCCGGCTTTGAGCGAACGATGATCACAGCCGACCGGATAAACAACGGAGAAGTCTATGTCCACGGCGAGGACGGGTACTATCTGTTGGCTGAGCACGGCGCGAATACGAAATTGAAAGCGCAGGTCGGAGGCACCTGCTGGGCAAATGCGGCGGCCTCCTCTATGGAGTCCAATTTCCTGTTCACGCGTGGTGAGGAGATCACGGTGGATCCGTATGAGATAGTGGATGTCGTTTATGATGAGAATAAAAAGGAGGGACTCCTGCCTGAAAAGTTCAACAAAATGGAATTCGGCGGACTCGGATGGTTCATCATGGAGGTTCTGTCTAACGGATTCGGAGACTATGTGCTCACGGCAGCCAGGAACGGAGAGGAATTAACGAGGCAGCAGATCAAAGATGTGATTATGACCTATGGTTCTATAACCATGGGGATGAGTGATCAGGTTGACACTCGCCGGGTAATTGACGGATATTTCACGCAGTATGGTCCCGAAAAAAGGGATGACCACGAGGTGGCAATCGTGGGATGGGATGACCATTTTCCAAAGCGATATTTTAATCATGAACCTCCCATTGATGGTGCCTGGATCGTTCAGGATTCACTGATAAACTCAGATTACTGCTACATGTCATATGATTCGCCGGTCATTGATACGTTCCAGTTTGAACTTTCCGACGAATACGGCGAGGTGCTGGCCTATGAGGCTGCGTTCCAGGGTGAGATCCGGACAGGAGACTGTACGACCCTCGCTAATGTATTTCATAAAAAGGGCACGCTCGCCGCAGTCGGCACCTACATTCCCCGATCCGGAGAACCCATCACTATACGAATCGTGGACGAGGACACCGGCGAAACACTTCTCGAGCAGTCGGAAACCTATCCGATCAAGGGCTATTACGCGACACCTCTGGAGCACGAGATTCCGGTGGAGAACTATCGTGTCGAGATTAAGTATCGCGGCTACGCACCGGTCGAGGGTGACGAAAACTACTACGATGACGGCATGATTCACTACCACGCGACCATCAAAAAAGGCCAATCGTATGTTAAAATCGGCGACACCTGGTACGATATGGCGACAAAAGCGGCTCGAAAAATGCTCGGGATCAAATTCAAGCCGCACAACGCATGTATCAAGGCGCTGTATGCGTGAAATACCTAAACTCCGGATCGGCTGAAAGCAGATTATCAGAACGTGAAAGATCCATATTTGAATCAGATTCCCAAAATGAACACACAGTAAGCGATATGGTTTTTACAGCAATTGCTCCCCCAACTGCTCCCAGGTTGACATCGCCTCGTTCAGGGCGGTGTCAATTTCATTTCGTTTGTTCGTGAGTTCTGTCAGCTTCGGCAGATCAGTTCCGACAGCCGGGTCGGAGAGCTGTTCATCGATTTCGGCAAGCTCGTTTTCCAGTTTTTCAATTTCTGACTCTATATCAGCATAGGCTCGCTCGAGACGACGGCGCTCGGCCTGGCGTTCCTTGTCGGCCAGCCATTCCTCGCGGGAGGAGCCGCCGGACCTGTTTTGATTTGATGAATTGTCGTTACTGTTTTTTGTGGGAGACAATTGGTTCCCTGTGCCGGATGTTTGGTATTTGCCTCTATCGGATGAATTGACCATTAATCCGTTGCTGGCTGAACGGTTGTTATCCGATTGATTATGTTTTGATCGATTGATCTCATCCTTTTTCTCAAGATAATAGGAATAATTTCCCTTGTAGTCAACAAAATGCCCACCGCCTGAAACCGAGGATGATTGACCAATATTATTTGATGAGCCAGGACTGTCATCCCGCACCAGGTTGATGATCCTTGTTGCGACGCGGTCGATGAAATATCGGTCGTGAGAAACACAGATAACCGTGCCTGCATACTCATTCAACGCCGACTCGAGGATCTCGCGGCTTATCATGTCGAGATGGTTGGTCGGCTCGTCGAGAAGCAGGAGATTGGCTTCGCTCAGCATGAGCTTGGCCAGGGAGACGCGCCCTTTTTCCCCGCCGCTCAGATCCGAAATCCGCTTGAACACGTCATCCTCACGGAATAAAAAGGCAGCGAGCGTGTTGCGGATCTGCGTGTTGTTCAAATACGGATAGTCGTCCTGAATCTCCTCGAAAATTGTTTTTTCGTCATGCAGTATGCCGTGCTCCTGGTCATAATACCCAACCTCAACGCCGGTCCCGAGCGTGATCGTTCCGTCGGTGATCGATTCCGTACCGTTGATCATGCGCAGGAGAGTAGTTTTACCGGTGCCGTTATCGCCGAGTATGGCTACTTTTTCTCCGCGTTTTATGTCAATATTGGTGTCTGTAAACAGCATATTTTCATCAAATCGTTTGGACAGTCCCTCAATAAAAAGCACGTCGTTACCGCTTGTAATGGCGGGCTCCAGTTTGAAATGCATCGACTCTGTATGTTCCGTCGGGTTTTCCATCCGGTCAATACGATCCAGTATTTTCTCGCGGCTTTCGGCTCGTTTTATGGATTTTTCACGGTTGAACTGTTTCAGCTTTTTGATGACTTCCTCCTGATGCCTGATTTCGGCCTGTTGTTTTTCATACTGATGCATCAGGGAGGTTTGCAATATCTCCTTTTGTTTCATGTAGGAGGTATAGTTTCCTTTGAAACAGCGCAGTACTGCCTGATCTAATTCCCAGACATGGGTTGCAAACCGATCGAGGAAATACCTGTCATGGGATACGATCAAAACGGCACCGGGGTAGTTTGCAAGGTAATTCTCCAGCCATTCCACGGAAGTAATGTCTAAATGGTTGGTCGGCTCGTCCAGGATCAGCAGGTCCGGTTTTGTGAGCAGGAGTTTGCCGAGAGCGACCCGTGTTTTCTGGCCGCCGGAGAGCTCGTTGATAATCTGATCTTTGCTGCTGCCGAAACCAAGTCCGTTAATAACACCCATAACCTGCGATTCGTAGGCATAGCCGTCCTTTAATTCAAAATCAGTTTGCAGGCGGTGGTACTCGTCGAGGAGTTTGATCATATCATCCTCACGAACCTGATCAGAATTTGAATTGATTCCTTCATTTGTCGTATGAGAACCTGAACCGTTTGTATTTGTTTGTGTATTTTCCGCTTCTGCTATTTGTTTCTCCAATTCATGAATCCTAGCCTCCTGCCCAATCAAATCCTGTCTGACGGCATATAGCTCCTCATATATTGTATGCTCGGAATGGTAGCCGAGTTGCTGCGGCAGATAACCGATCGTTGCTTCGCGTGATTTCGTGATTGTTCCGCTGTCATAACGTTCCTCGTCCATCAGGATCTGCAACAGTGTCGTTTTGCCGATTCCGTTCACACCGACCAGCGCGTATTTTTCTTTTTCCTGAATATGAAAAGAGGCATCACGCAGTATCCGGCGATCACCAAAGCTTTTATTTAAATGATCACATGCAAGAATCATCAGTTTGACTCCTTTTTACAAATATATGTTTGTTTTCAAATCCGGCACCATTTTCGAAACACTGTTACTTTTTCAACATGGTGCTTCAAATATAATTATCGAAATCGACCTATAGTCTATCTTATTTTTAAAAATATTTCAAGTACTACTTGCGTCTAAACTGTATATTTGATATACTATCGTTTAGCGAACATGTCCGTGAATCAGATAAATTCAATGTGATCAAAAACACCGATTCGGATTTTTTGAAGGATGAGGAGGTATTATGCGCTACCTATACACCGGCGCGGATGCGAAAATAATAGATGATCATGCCACCCGGATAGTCGGCATGCCGTCCCTTGTACTGATGGAGCGCGCTGCCATGACCGCGGCGAAGGTCATGATGGAGAGGGAGAACAAGGATACACGATTTTTAGCGGTATGCGGAACGGGAAACAACGGCGGTGACGGTGTCGCAACCGCGAGGATCCTGCATGAGATGGGGTACAAGTCTGCCATCACCATTGTCGGTTATCCCGATTCTATGAGTCCTGAAACACGTAAACAAACAGAGATTGCCGTGAGCAGCCATGTTCCCGTAATTCCCATGAGCGCCGTTCGCGACAGTGAATTCGACGTGATAATCGACGGACTGTTCGGCGTGGGGCTTTCCCGCGACATCACGGATGTTTATGAGCAGATGATCGATGATATAAATGAGAGTGGTGCGTTTATCTATTCTCTTGATATTCCTTCAGGTATTAACGCAGGAACCGGTGAGGTGATGGGAACTGCAGTTCGTGCCGGAACTACTGTCACATTCGGAGTAAATAAACTCGGTTTGATACTGCATCCGGGCTGCGAGTACGCCGGCGAGGTAATTGTAGCCGACATAGGATTTCCGGGAGATAGCATCAAGGCAAATCAATCACCGTATTATCATTATGAACCGGAGGACATAGCGGAACGATTACCAAAACGACATGCCAGGTCACACAAGGGCGATTTCGGCCATGTGCTGGTTGCTGCCGGTTCGGAGACCATGTGTGGCGCGGCTGTTCTTGCAGCAAATGCAGCGTTTCGGATAGGCGCGGGAATGGTGAAGGTACTCTCATCGCCACTGAATCGTGATATTATATTTAACAGCGTGCCGGAGGCGCTTTTTGCAACAACAGATGAATTGCCCGAGGCGCTTGATTGGGCTGACGCTATCGTGATCGGTCCGGGACTCGGATTGTCCGATGAGGCACTCGAACTCGTACGTTACGTCATAGATAACTCGCCTGTTCCGACAGTTATTGACGGAGACGGGATTCGACTGTGCCGTAACATAACCATGAAGCTGTCGGATAATTTTATATTGACGCCACACCGCAAGGAAATGAGTTATCTGACGGGACATACGATGGAGGAATTGAAAAAAAGTCCTGTCAGCACGGCGTTTGATGCGGCGATGGATACTAAAAGCATCGTTGTTGCCAAGGATTTCCGCACAATAGTTTCTGACGGGAATACTTGTTATATCAATGTTTCAGGCAATAACGGCATGTCTACCGCCGGTTCGGGTGATGTTTTGGCCGGTATGATCGGCGGTTTGCTCGGACAGGGCATGGAACCGTTTGATGCGGCGCGTCTGGCCGTATATATACATGGTTTATCCGGCGATGTAATGGCGGAAAAAGTCAGCAATTACAGCCTGATGGCATCGGATCTGATCGATGGCATAGGCGAGGTTATCAGGGAGGCTACTCAGAATGCAATATGATGACAAACGATTTGACAGATGCTATGCAAAAATTGACTTGGGCGCGATCCGAAACAATATTTTAGAGGAGAAAAAGCTCCTGCCGCAGGGAACCCGGCTGATGGCAATAATCAAGGCGGACGCCTACGGGCATGGCGCGATCCAGGTCGCGAGGACTCTTTCGGATTTTGTCTGCGGATTCGGAGTTGCCGTTGTCGAGGAGGCTTTGATCCTGAGGGCAGCGCGGATCGACCAGATGATGCTTATACTGGGATTCACTGGTACGCAATGGTTTGAGGATGTCGTTCGGCACGATATATCACAGACTGTCTATAACTATGAAATGGCCAAACAGTTGGATTCAATTGCTTCCATGCTCGGAATGAAGGCAAAAATCCATATTAAGGTTGATACCGGTATGGGACGGCTTGGATTTTCCACTGATGACAGCAGTATTGATATCATTGAGAGCATTTCAAAACTGCCTAATATCGAAATGGAGGGTATCTTCACGCATTTTGCGAGAGCTGACGAGGAGACGACCGACGCAATTGATGAACCGTTCATGAAATTCATGACTTTTGTCAGCAAATGTGAGGACAGGGGCGTTAAATTCCGATTCCGGCATGCAGCGAACAGCGCGTGCATTTTGCAATATCCCGACGCGGGTCTTGATTTTGTGCGATCCGGAATCTCTACCTACGGTCTCTATCCGTCTGCCGAGATGACACATCAGACAATTCATCTGAAACCAGCCATGGAATGGGTTTCTCGCATATCCTTTATAAAAAAAGTTCCCGAGGGAACGCCGATCAGTTACGGCGGAACCTTTGTTACAGAACGTGAATCCGTTATAGCCACAGTACCGGTCGGTTATGCTGACGGAATGAAGAGATCGCTGTCAAATAAGGGGAGAGTACTGGTGAATGGTAATTATGCGCCTATCATTGGACGAATCTGCATGGATCAGTTCATGATTGATGTCACAGATATACCTGATGTCAAGGAACGTGATCAGGTTGTTATTTTCGGCCGTTCTGCTGACAAGTTTCTGCCTGTGGAGGAGGTTGCCGATTTGGCCGGAAGTTTCAACTATGAATTTGTATGCGGTATCGGAAACCGTGTGCCGCGCATGTTTGTCGGAGAGCCGCGGTTATACTGATGCTTTCATACAGTAAATGATTTATCAAAAAAATGTTTCGTTTTTTTGCGTTTTATCACCTGCGACACATTTGTGACACAACGGGGTAGTATCGTAACAGTCAGAAAGTATTAACTTTCTACTCCCACCCTATTATACGCTTTGATGCCTTCGGGCATCATCGGAGAGGCTCCTGTCAGGAGCCTTTTCGTTTTATTTGATTACCATTTGGGTGTTATATTGAATTACACATGACGGCCTGATGAGGAAACAGATTAACTTTTTTCAAATAACAATTGATTTTTCGATATGATTATGTTAGAATATTTGTGTATGTGATTTGGGTATTAGATTTGCTTTTTCTGAAAGAATACCCGGTCTGTTCATTTCGTTTGGTATGGAACATAAATAATTACAAGGAGTGTACTGAAAATGAGTGAATTTCAGCAGGATGAAACACCATTGAAGGTAAGGGGTCTGTCGATTAAGTTCAGGATCCTGATTGCAGCCGTTCTTCCGATGATCGTGCTGGCTGCGACTTTGATTATCTATTCGACAATAAGTTTGCAATCCAGTCTGCGTGAGGAGGCCGAGGAGGGACTGAAATATTCAGTCAACGCTATGGCGGCCGCCTACGATGCCATCAGCGCAAAGGATTATATGCTGCAGGAGAAGGGCGGTGTTTACACGCTTTATAAAGGAGGTTTCAACGTATCGACGAACCAGACCTTTATTGACAGCTTCACCGGAACCACTGACCTCGAGGTAACGGTTTTCTACGGTGATACTCGTTACGCGACTTCAATTCTGGATGAAAACGGCGAGCGCTTTGTAAATACACAGGCGGCGCCCGAGGTTGTTGATGCCGTTATCAACAGGGGTGAGGATTTTGTGACTCACAGCCTGGACATAAACGGAACCAACTACTATGCATATTATATTCCGATCAAGGACAGTTCAGGAACGAATGTCGGCATGTATTTTGCCGGGAAACCATCAGCAAATGTTGAATCTATGATAAATACTAAACTGATGGCGATGATTATTATCGGTGTTGCGCTTCTGCTGGTTGCGGCCGCTGTCAGCTTTTTCGCTGCTTTGTCCATATCCCGTGTTATCTCGAACGTTCAGGGGCTTGTTTCCGATGTTGCGCGCGGTGATCTGGATGTTCAGATTCCCGAAAAATTCCAGCGTCGCAAGGATGAGCTTGGTCTGATGGCAAAGGCTCTGCAACGTTTGGTTGACGCATTGCATCGCGTAATCTCTGACATCGTTCATTCGGCTGATGAGGTTGAGCAGGATGCAGAGAAGATGACCGAGATGATCCAAAACACAACAGATAATGCGACAGAGGTTACGAATGCCGTGGATAATATCTCTCAGGGCGCCGTTTCACAGGCAGAGGATATTGAGAGAGCTACCGGCAACGTTAACGATATGGGACGGGCTATTTCCGAAATCGTTGATAAGGTTGCAAATCTGACACAGACCTCCAAGGAAATAGACAGAGCAAGAGAGGATGCGGAGAAGATCATAAACGAACTCAGTGAATCCAGCGATCGTACCATGGAGGCTGTCGATGTTATCGGCAAACAGGTTAAACTTACCGATGACTCTGTATCAAAGATTTCCGATGCGATTGTTATGATTACAAATATTGCCGAGGAAACAAACCTGCTGTCACTGAATGCGTCTATTGAGGCAGCCAGAGCCGGTGAGGCAGGCAAGGGCTTTGCGGTTGTTGCTTCCGAAATACAGAAACTCGCTGAGGAGAGCGGGAAATCTGCTGAGACTATTTCTCGGATTATTGATAACCTGTCCAAGGAATCCAAAAATACCGTGTCTGCAATGAACAGTGTTCAGGACATCATTGCCGTTCAGCTTGAGAAACTTACCGAAACACGTGATAAATTCAACGGTGTCGGCGTGGGTATCGCTGATTCTCTCGTTGAGATTGAGGAGATCGGTCGTGATTCACAGGCCTGCGACGAGGCGAGGAAACATGTCACAGACATTATCCAGAACCTGTCTGCTGTATCCGAGGAGAACGCTTCCGAGACAGAGGAAACCATGGCATCAATGGAGGAACTGTCATCTACGATGCATAGTCTCAATGAGCGTGCAGACGACCTGCGCAGGCTCTCCGAGGAGCTCGACAGCGAGGTGCACTATTTCAGTTTTGAGCATAATAAAGATAACTGATCTCATGTTTAGAGGAGGAATTACATGAGATATCCGGAGTTTCTGCAGAAAAATGACACTATAGGATATATTGCTCCTTCTTTTGGCTGTGCGATAGAACCATATCGCACAGCCTCTTTTCGTGCAAGAGACGTGTTCAGGAAAAAGAAACAGGGCGAGGAACTGGGACCGAACTGCTATGCGTCTGATGGCATTGGCATTTCGACTTCACCTGAAAAATGTGCTTCCGAGCTCATGCAGATGTATCCCGCTGAAACAAATCAGGCTTTGATCTCATGTGGTGGCGGCGAACTGATGTGTGAGATTCTGCCGCATATTGATTTTGAGGTATTGTACAATGCAAAACCCAAATGGTTCATGGGATACTCTGACAATACTAATCTGACTTTTTTATTAACTACAGCTTTAGACGTGGCAAGCATTTACGGACCGTGTCTTGCGTCGTTTGGCATGGATCCATGGCATCCGGCGATACATGATGCTTTTGATCTGTTGTGCGGTTCACCGCGACTCGTCAGCGAGAATGAGGAGCACGTTAAAACCGTATCAATCCATAATTATGACGGCTGGGAGCGTGAATCAGCCAAGGATGAGGAACACCCGTATGAGCCGTATCAGATTTCCGAACTTTTTATGCCCGTTACATATGGCGGAAAAACTGCAGAGGGAAGACTCGTCGGCGGCTGTCTTGATGTGCTGAACAATTTGGCGGGAACGCGTTTCGACAGGGTTAAACATTTTAATAAAAAGTATGGCGATGATGGAATTCTATGGTTTTTGGAATCGTGTGACCTGAATGTGATGGATATGCGTCGCGCATTGTGGCATCTCAGGGAATGTGGATGGTTTAACGATGCTTCAGGCTTTCTGATAGGCCGTCCGATGTATTTTGATGAGCCGATGTTCGGCATCGACCGTCACAGGGCCGTAACAGATGCAATTGGTGATTTGGGTGTTCCGATCATAATGGATCTCGATATCGGTCATTTACCGCCGATGATGCCTGTTGTATGCGGCTCGTACGGTGTTGCATCGTGCAAGGGACGGTCTTTTTCACTTGAAATGATACTGAATTAGCAAAAAAATTCAATTTACACTTGACGAATCGCGAAAATATGGTATAATCGTTACAGTGCAAAAAATTAACCCGAACAGTTGTACTTTGCGCAATCTACAACTGAAGGGAGGTAAGGTGTGAGACTATGTCTAGTGTAATTGTAAAAGAAAACGAGTCACTGGATAGCGCTCTTCGCCGTTTCAAGAGAAACTGCGCGAAGGCCGGTATTCAGCAGGAGATTCGCAAAAGAGAGCACTATGAAAAGCCAAGCGTCAGACGCAAGAAAAAGTCTGAGGCTGCTCGCAAAAGAAAGTACAAATGATCGATCGATCAATTTGTGAATCATGGAGAGCCTGTACCCTGTGGGGTTGCAGGCTTTCTTCGTTTAAGGGGTATAAATTATATTGGAGAATCAGATAGAATTAGATATACCTGCGGAGCATGAGCGGAATATATTCGGGCAACTTGATAAATACCTGCAAAAGATTGAAAAAACACTTGCGGTGACAGTGATCGCGCGTGACGGCTCCGTTGTTGTGAAGGGCGGGGCGGCTTCGCTGAAACAGGCGGAGCATGTGTTCAGGGAACTGTTGAGTCTGTCCGAGCGCGGTGAAACAATTACCGAGCAGAATGTGAACTATATTCTGTCGCTGGCTTTGGAGAATGATAAAACATCCCTGTCGGAGATTGATAAAGAACTGCTCGGCTATACAATCCAGGGCAAACCGATAAAGCCGAAAACACTCGGTCAGCAGAAATATGTCCGTCAGATCCGGGAAAATATGATGGTTTTCGGTCTCGGCCCGGCCGGTACCGGCAAGACGTATTTGGCTATGGCTATGGCAATTGCCGCATTCAAGGGAAACCAGGTTGAAAAGATAATACTTACTCGTCCTGCGATAGAGGCAGGAGAGAGTTTGGGATTTTTGCCCGGAGATCTGCAGCAGAAAATAGATCCGTATTTGAGACCGTTATATGATGCGTTATATCAGATAATGGGCGCAGAGAGTTTTATTAAAAACAGTGAAAAAGGTCTTATCGAGGTTGCGCCTCTCGCATACATGAGAGGGCGTACGCTTGATAATGCTTTTATTATTCTTGACGAGGCGCAGAATACCACGCCGGCGCAGATGAAGATGTTCCTGACTCGTATCGGGTTCGGCTCAAAAGTTGTCATTACAGGCGATCTGTCACAGAAGGATCTGCCGTTTCAGGCGGAGTCCGGTCTCGAGGTTGCAGTAAAGGTGCTTGAGGGAATTGAGGATATCGGGTTTTCGTATCTGACGAACAAGGACGTGGTCAGGCATCCGCTGGTGCAGAGAATCGTGCATGCGTATGAGAAGTATGAGGCAAAAAAGTCGTACCGGGAGTCACGTATGGATCACAATAGGAACAAGCAAAACAAGAAATCGTACGGTGGTAATAGGAACTGAGTGACCACCTAACGCTCGGGGCACGTTCACGCCCTCCTCGTTCCTCGTCGGGCTCCACTTCGGGGGAATGCCCCTCGCCGTTTGGTGGTCACTCAGTTCCATATTGAACACTGATGATATTTTAAATTGAATTACGAGGTATATATGTATATTGACTATACGAGAAACTCGTCGGTAAGGTTTGACTTTGATGAGAGCGAACTTCTTGAGACGCTGGTCAGGGAAACGATGAAGGAATTGGAGTGCCCTTTTGAGGTCGAGGTCAGCGTAAGCATTGTTGACGGGGAAGAGATAAGAGGGATAAATAATGAGTTTCGTGAGATTGATTCGGTAACGGATGTTTTGAGTTTTCCAATGAATGAGTTTGATGTACCGGGATGTTTCAGCGGAGAGGTATTTTCGGCATCGAAAACGTTAGATCCTGATACGGGAGAACTGATGCTCGGCGACATTGTGCTGTGTGCGGAGAAAGTAAAATCCCAGGCTGCGGAATACGGCCACTCCGAAAAACGCGAGTACGCATTCCTGATAGTCCACAGCCTCCTTCACCTCTCAGGCTACGACCACATGACAGATGATGAACGGCAAATCATGGAGAATTATCAGCGGTCAATCCTTGAAAACCTTGAAATCTTAAGATGATTTGCTGAAGCTAAATCAGCGTTTGGGTTTGCGGATTCTGAATCAATCTACATATTGACATGGATTGTTCATTAAAGCAGTAGAATATATAGGATGTTTTCAGTTGAATTCGGAGGGACTTCTTTTTACGTCGTTGCGTGGGCGAGGTATTTTCGAGCCATGCAACGTGACGTAAAAAGCAGGCGAAAGCGTATCCCGTAGAATCAACTGAAAACTCCGTCAATTCTACGGAATGAGGATATAATGGCAACAGATCAGAAAAAAAACGCGGATTTCCTGAAGCAAGGCGGTATCCTGGCGATGGCGTCTCTCTTCGTGCGCTTTATCGGCCTGATCTACAGAATTCCCATGTCAAACATCCTCGGTGAGGAGGGAAACGGTATATATGCCGTAGCGTTTGAAATCTACGATCTGATTTTGATCATATCCTCATACAGTCTGCCGCTTGCCTTGTCCAAGATCATTTCGGCTCAGGTTGCAAAAAGAGAGTATAAAAACTCAGGTCAGACACTTCGGGTCGGGCTGATGTTTGCGGCAATATCCGGTGGAGTGTTTGGCGGTTTCCTGTTATTCGGTGCCGAATTCATTGAAAAACACATATATCCTGAGTATGCCGGTGTTCATATTCCGCTGCGCGTTCTGGCACCCACTATTCTTATTGTCGCGTTTCTCGGAGTGTTCCGCGGCTTTTTCCAAGGCAAAAGAACCATGATGCCAACGGCAATATCACAGGTAATTGAGCAGGTAATAAATGCCATTGTCAGTGTGCTGGCCAGTTATCTTTTTATGAAATGGACTATCGGTGATCCACTTCAGGCAGCATGGGGAGCTGCAGGAGGAACGTTAGGCACATGTCTCGGCGCGGCGGCGGCATTGCTACTCTTGCTTTTTCTATCGTCAATTTACAGACCGGTTCAGCGAAAACTCGAAAAAAAGGACAGATCCGGGCGTGTTGACTCGACAGGTTACCTTTTCAGGGTATTGTTGCTGACTATTTTTCCGGTTATCCTTTCTCAGACCGTATACAATATCAGCGGACTCATTGACTATAAATTATTCGGGTATTTATCGGCGAACAAAGGCATCGGTACTGTGGAGATCAAGAGTCTTGTCGGAGTTTACAGTTCCAAATATCGTGTTATGTGTTCTGTGCCGATAGCGCTTTCGACAGCGCTTGCCTCGTCCATGATCCCGAGCGCGGTTGCCGCATTTACTCAGGGCGACATTAAACAGCTCAAAAGCAATATCGCATCTGTCGTGAAATTTAATATGATAATAGCGTTTCCGTGCTTTATCGGTTACACGGTTCTGGGATTGCCTATCATACGTATGCTTTTTTCGTCGAATTATATACTCGGCGGTAAACTGTTGGTGGCAGGGTCGCTTGCTATTGTATTCTATGCATTATCCAATGTTACGGGAGGAGCCCTGCAGAGCATCAACAAAATGAGCCTGCCGGTATTCCATTCGGCACTGTCGCTTATTCTGCACGTCGGGATTGTATATATCTGCATTAAATTCACCCCGTTGGGGATTTATTCCCTGATAGTCGGTAACATAACGTTTCCAATGGTTGTCTGGCTATTGAATCTGTGGGCGTTGAACCGGCATATTCCGGGTGGGTATAAACAGGAATGGATTAAAACATTTGTTGCTCCGTTGGCGGCCTCTCTGTGGATGGGTTCGTTCACATTGGTGTTCTATGAAATAATCGGCCTAATCACAAACTCAAATCTTATCAGAACCCTGATTTCTTTGTTTATAGCGATGATAGTCTATTTTATTGCGCTGCTGGTGTTGAATACACTGACAAAGGAAGAGCTGGTTGAGTTTCCGTGTGGTTACAGGCTGTATGCCCTCGCGAAAAAGGTGAAGCTGATGTCTTGACAACTGACCCATAATATTGTAGTATAATATCATTGGAAAACGCTGATTAAGGTATTTCACACTCCGGCGAAGCGGAATACGGTATCGGCAACCGGACGGGTTCAGTCAGATAATCATACAAGATTAGAGGAGGATTTATAAATGAAAAAGAAACTGATGTCGATGTTGGTTGTGTTTACACTTGTATTTGCGTCACTTGCGGGTGTGTATATACCGAAAACATCATCGGCCGCTGAAACTGCTGTAACATATGAGAAGAAGAGTGTTCCGGCGTTTCTGTTTGTTGCGGACAAGCAAAAGACACTGGATGTGTATTTTCGCAGCGATTTGCCGGAGGTTCCCTATGTGGATTTGGTGGATTATTTGTCAGTCTTAAGTGTGAATAAGATTACTGAAAGCGGATCAAACGGTATCGTCAATGTGGAAAACAACGGTGGTACGCTTACTGTAGATACGATCAAGGATACTATATCGTCCGAAAACTATGAAAAGTTTTCGAATATGGATACAAACAAAGAAGGAACCGATTCTGAAAACATGCCCGTGAAAGATGTACCTGACACACAGCCGGCTGTTTCTTTAAAATTAGATTTCAGCAAGTATGGAATTGATCTGATAGAGAGAGACGGAAAAGCCTATTTTCCTCTTCCTACATTGAATGATTTCTATATTTCATTTTATAGGGGCTGTCTTTACGCAGAAGGAAAACTGTATTTCTATAATTCCCAGGATGATATGGGCAATGATCCGACATACTTTGAAGATGTCAAAAAAAGCCTGATTACCCGTATGGAAAACTCGGCAGTTTTTCAGAAGTATTATTATAATGAGTTTTGCTTTTGCATAGACAATGTGTACGGTCGTCCGTCCAAGGCTGAGATTGCAACATCTATAGCGGAGAAGGGCCTGGACAAGACACTGGATACTTATGATGCAGTTACACCGATTATTAAGGCAAAGCTTCAGAGCACGAGTCGTTTTGATAATGCTCTTGCGATGATTGCGTTGGAGGCTTACTTTGATGACGGAGGTCATACGCAGCTTGGTTCTGGATATTTGTTGGATGGGCTTCAAAATTATCCCGATACGGATTTAGGAAAAGCAATGAGTGCTTACATCAAGGGGATTAATCCGGAGGATCCTTTCCAAAAAACGGTTTATAATGGCATCGTAGCCATGGGAACGATAGGCGTATATAGTGAAGAACTCAAAACGGCAAAGAATACTGCGCTTTCCAAGTACAAACTTCTGAAAGAATGGGATACAGGTCATGCGTTGTATGTTAAGGGTGACACAGCGATGTTTTGTTTCAATTCTTTTATTAAGGAATCCACATACGCGTTTAAGGAGGCACTTGATATTTCAAAGAAGAAGGGCATAAAGAAATTTGTGATTGATCTCGGTACAAACGGAGGAGGATTAACCGCAGTTGCGTATTTTATGCTCGTTATTATGAATAACAGTGTGAACAATGCTCATGAAAATCAATTTACACACTATTCCGCGGATGTGATTACAGGGCAGGTGATCAAAGAAACAGGGCAATATGATTTGAATCTGGATGGTAAGTTTGATGATGCGGATAAAGAAGTAAGATATGACTTTCAGTTCGCTATAGTAACGTCTTGTAAATCTTTCTCAAGTGCTAATATTCTTCCGTGCCTGGCAACAGAGATTGGCATACCTGTTGTAGGTGAGAGGAGCGGTGGCGGAACCTGTATGGAGACACTTCCCCGCCTGAGTGATTATATTTTGAACTTTATGTCCGGACCTTCTACATTTTTGTACAGTGACGGCAAGACAGATATGGATCAGGGCGCACCTCTTTCGGCCGAGCTTGTAAAAGTAAATGAAGACGGTACCAAGGATTATACGGACATGTATGATATCAATGTGCTGAACAAAACCCTTGACAGCCTGAAGACTCCTAATACCATGACGGTGAAGGCGGGATCAAAGACCGTTAAGGCGCTGAAGCTTAAAAAAGCCAATGTGACGATTAAAAATGCCATCAAGGTAAAAAAAGCAAAGGGCGCTGTTACCTATACATGCAAGTCGAGCTCGGTAAAGACGGTATCCGTCAACAAGAAGGGTGTTATCACTCTCAAAAAGGGCACATACAAAGAGGGTACCGTAATCAAGGTAAAGGTTCTTGTAAAGGCTGAAGGAGATGTTAAGTTCGCGCCGGCAGCAAAGACTGTTACCGTAAAAATAAAAGTTAAGTAATAGTTTTCATATAATTTTAAACGGAAAAAGACGCCTGATAGTGAGTGCGTTACTTGAAAACGGAGGTACTACGAAACAATGGCTTGGTGTCCGAAATGCAAAAATGAATACCGTGAGGGCGTGGATGTATGTCCGGATTGTGATGTCCCGCTGGTAGATGAACTGCCCGAGGAGGAGGATGTGGCTGCCGAACCAAAACCGGTTGTCCTGATGAGGGCATCTGACAGGGAAATCGGTGAGAAGATTGTTCGTTTTCTACGTTACAACGGTATCATCAGCAGTGCTTTGGCTACCGGAACCTTTGATGCTGATTCCGGTGAGAGTGACACTGATGAGACAAACGAGAACCAATTTGCTGTTATCGTAGCGGATTTGGACATGGACGCAGCATGTGAACTTTTTCCCGGACTTGCTGAGGGTGAAGAGGTCTATGAGGATCGTCTGTATGAGATGGTTCCGGACATTGAGGACCAGCTCGAGGAGGTTGAAAATGAGCAGGCCTCCAAGGAGTTTTCCGAACTTCGGTCCGAGGCCAGCACGGTCTATGTCAAGAAAAAGGATAAATATGCCGACCTCAGGTTCTCCGGACTGTCATTCATAGGATTCGGAATAATCGGTGTTGTGATTGTTCTGCTGAACCTTTTTCATGTGATCAACCTGTTTAATGTATACTCGATGATTGTTATGTCGCTGGTGTTTGTAGTGTTTTTCATCATCGGTTTCAGATCTCTGATACGTGCCGGCAGGGTAAAGGAGTCCGTAGCGGTTGAGGATGAATTTACTCAGGAATTAAACGAATGGATTGATGAAAACCTGAGCGATGACGTAATTGATGAGTGGTATGATGAGAACAGGGAGGATCAGGAGAACTATTTTGAGATCCAGGCGAAGATAACAAATCTGGTTCATGAGCATTTCCCGAATATTCATCCTTCTTATATTGAGGAACTTGCTGAGGAACGCTACACGTCATATCTTGAGCGTTCTGCGTACGAGAGTCCCGAGGATGTTCCGGAAGCAGATGATCCGGATGACAGCGTGACTGCAGATGAGGTTTTGAATGATGATTCATTCGATGTTGTAGATGACGATGTTGAGGGGCAGGATTGATATGAGTTGTTGTAAAAAGCATGGTTGTTGCAAAAAAAAGAATAATAAATCGGAAGGGACAATCATAAACGATGATTCTGAACCGATGATGGATACTGAAACAGCAAAATATTATCAATTTGGGGGGAAAATAATGAGGACTCTGATTAAACTGATCTTTAAACTTATCTGGAAACTGATGATCCTGGCAGGCGCGATTTGCGGTGTTGCTTATTTGATGAATAAATTCACTCCGGAGATCATGGATGCCCTGACCGATTGGCTGAAGGAACGCAGGGACGACTGATTGGTGATATTTGATTATGGGTGCATGCGGAGTTAGAAAACTTTTTCTGTCCGATGATATTCTCATGCGGATTGAGAAGCCGGCCAGATACACGGGCGGTGAATTGAACATGGTCAAAAAAGAGCCGTCCGATGTGGCGGTTCGTTTTTGTATGTGTTTCCCCGATGTTTATGAGATCGGAATGTCACATCTCGGAATTCAGATTCTGTATGCAATGTTTAATTCATTCGAAGATACATATTGTGAGCGGGTATATTGTCCATGGCCTGATTTGGATCAGATCATGCGCGAGATGGATATCCCGCTTTTTTCATTGGAAACACAGACGCCGATCAGGGAATTTGATTTTTTGGGCATCACTTTGCAATATGAGATGTGCTATACTAATATACTTCAGGTGCTTGATCTGTCAGGAATTCCGTTAATGTCAACTGAGCGAACATGGGATGATCCTATTGTTGTGGCAGGTGGTCCGTGCACATATAATCCGGAGCCTGTAGCGGATTTTTTTGATATGTTTTACATCGGTGAGGGTGAGGTCAGTTTCCGTCAGTTACTGGATGTTTACAAGGAGGCGCGGGAACAGAAACTGTCACGAGAGGAGTTTCTGCGCCTGGCATCCCGGGTTCCCGGTATATATGTTCCATCATTGTATGAGGTGACATACAAGGCTGATGGAACCATCGATTCAATGACACCGCTTTTTACTTATGTACCCGAAAAAGTTGTCAAGCAGGTGGAAACAGACCTTGATCATACATACTATCCTGAGAAACCGCTTGTTCCGTTTATTCGCGCCACGCAGGACAGAGTTGTTTTAGAGATACAGCGTGGGTGTATACGAGGCTGCCGGTTCTGTCAGGCCGGCATGATATACCGACCGATTCGTCCCAGAAGTCTTGATTATCTGAAATACTTAGCAATTCAAATGCTCGATTCAACCGGATATGAGGAGATGACACTTTCATCACTCAGCTCCAGTGATTATGAGCAGCTGGAAGGGCTCGTAACCTTTTTATTGGAGCAGGGAGAAAAATATCATTGTAATATAGCGTTGCCGTCTCTCAGGATAGATGCTTTTTCACTGGATGTAATGAGCAAGGTGCAGGATGTGAAAAAGAGTTCGCTCACGTTTGCGCCCGAGGCGGGTTCGCAGCGGATGAGGAATGTGATCAATAAAAACCTGACTGAGGAGGATATTCTGCACGGAGCGACAGAAGCGTTTCACGGTGGATGGAATCGTGTCAAGCTGTATTTCATGCTTGGACTTCCCGGTGAGACAAATTCGGATATAGCTGCAATAGCGGAACTCTCGAATACGATAGCAGCCACCTATTTTGATGAAATACCGAAGGAGGAGCGTCACGGACGTCCGGAGATCACAGCGAGCACATCATTTTTTGTGCCGAAACCGTTTACCCCGTTTCAATGGTCTCCGATGGGAACGGCTGAGTATTTCGAGTCAAAACGGCGTTTTCTCCGCGATACATTCAGGGAACAGCTGAATCACAAATCACTCAGGTACATCTGTCACGATGCAGTGACGAGTGAACTGGAGGGCATATTTGCGCGTGGTGACAGACGATTGGCTCCCGTTATCCGAGAGGCATATGAGAGGGGTTGTATTTTTGACGCATGGACGGACTGGTTCAAACCGGATGTATGGAATGAGGTATTGGATGATTGCGGTGTGGACCGGACTTTTTATAATTATCGTGAACGTGGCGAGGACGAGGTGTTTCCGTGGGATTTTATCGATGCGGGTGTGACTAAATCGTTTTTACGACGCGAGTATGAGCGGTCGCAGGAGGGAGTCACGACGCCGAATTGCCGTGAGAAATGTTCCGGGTGCGGTGCCGCGGCGTATCGGTGTGGCGTCTGCGTTGACCGATCATAATTATTTAGCGCGAGCGTAAATTGCATAGCGCGAGCGCTGGTAAAAAATCAAGGACGGATTGTTACGATGGGTGAGAGAAAACAATATGTCATAACTAGAATTGATAACCGGCTCGTTGGGGTGTATATGATTGGTGAGAGGATTTATGATGCACTAATTGTGAATGATAATGAAGATGAGACACGTGTCGGGGATGTATATGTCGGGCGGGTCAAGAATGTTGTGGATAATATAAATGCTGCCTTTGTTGAGTTCCGGGAAGGAGTGATGGGATTTCTGCCAATCTCATCGGAATTGAAAAATAAGATCAAACCGGAACAGGAGATTATCGTGCAGGTGAAAAAGCCTGCAACAGGCAACAAGGATGCGGTTCTTTCAACGGATATCGAACTGGTCGGACGCTATGTTATATGGAGAGATAAGTCCATACGTATCCGTGAAAATGAACCGGAATCATCTTTCTCATTTTCCGTTTCGGTATCACGAAAGATTGATGATGTTTCGGTTGTCCGGAAATTGGGCACGGCAGGCAAACGCTTTTTCACGGATGAGTTTAATATAGATGAGCTGTTTGATAACGGCGTTTCCTCAGGCTTGTATGTTGATATGGTTATACCCGGGATTACCATTCGGACAAACGCGGCGGATGTATCCGAGGATGTTATGTTGGACGAGTTGCGCTTTTTCTGTGAAAAGTGGCGAATAATTCGATTTTTCGGCAACAACAGAAAGCTTTATTCCAGGTTGTATGCTGAACCGCCTGCCTATATTCGTATGATTAACCGTTACAAGTCGAACAGACCGGATCGAATCATTACGGATTGTGATGCCGTGGCAGAGTTGGTTAATATGTCGGTCCCGGATATCCCGGTGGAACTCTATACGGACATGAGTTATCCTCTCGATGCCCGATATGCCATTTCAACCACCTTGAACAAGGCGTGTGACCGGCGTGTATGGCTGAAAAGCGGAGCGAACCTCATCATCGACCGCACGGAGGCGATGATGGTCATTGATGTGAATACGGCCAAGGCGATTGATGGGAAAAGGGCGAGCGAGACAACCTTTTTCAAGATCAACTGTGAGGCGGCGGAGGAAATTGCGAGACAGCTGCGGCTGCGAAATCTGTCGGGCATCATTCTTGTTGATTTTATTGACATGAAAGAACAGGGGCATATAGATCACCTGATTGCCTGCCTGAGGTCTTTCCTGAAGGATGATCCGGTGAGAGCAACCTACATCGACTATACCAAACTCGGTCTGGTCGAGATAACACGAGCAAAACAGGCTCCCAGCCTGTATGAGCATAAATTGTATGACTCTGTCATGTCAGAAGCTGTTCGGTCAGACAGACAGGGTGAATAATACAATTCAACTATTCTTTTAGGAGGAAAATCAAATGAAATGGATGGGTAAGAGAACACTGGCGGTGTTGATGGCAGGGGCACTGGCCATCGGATCGCTGGCAACAGGTACCAGTGAGGTATCCGCTGCGAAAAAGGTTTCAATTTCGAAAAAAAGCCTGACACTCGTGGTGGGTCAAACAGCCAATCTGAAACTGAAAAACACGGCAAAAAAGGCAGCAAAAAAGGCGAAATGGGTCTCGAGCAACAAAAAGGTCGTAACGGTAAGCTTCAAGAAGAGTTCGGCCAAGGCAACGGTAAGTGCCGTTTCAGCAGGAAAGGCAAACGTAACGGCAAAACTGAACAAAAAGTCATACACCTGCAAGGTGACAGTCAAGGCAGCCGCGCAGAATCTGATGATGCTGCGTGACAACTTTGCCACCTATGTCGGATCTGCTGTCGGTGTACGCCCTGTGGTTGTAGGCGAGGGAGAACTCGACATGAGCCAGCTCAAATACAAATCCTCAGCTCCTTCTGTAGCAAAGGTAGTCGGAAAAGAGGGCGCTGTCGTAGGCGTGAAGGCCGGTTCTGCCACCATCACTATTACGAATCCGGATGGAAAAAAGCTGGAGGCTACAGTACATGTCTATAATTCCGTTGCAGATGCAACCTATGCAAATGATTTCTATACCAAAAATATGCAGGACAAGTTAAACGAGCTGAAGCAGGCCGGAATTGAAGTGAAAGATGGACAGCAATTTGTCGGAATCGAAAAGCATTTTGACGACAAGGTTGTCATGGTGAGAACCTTCAGCGATGAATATCTGAATGCAGTAAAAAACAATGGCGGTAAATCCGTTTATACGGATAACACTCCGGCCGATGACATTGCATGCATCCGTTCCGTGTTTGATATGGATGAAGTAACGAAAAGAAGCACTCTTGTAAAGGATCTAAAAACATATCTGGAACCTTTAGATAATGCGAAAACTGCAGAGGATGTATTGAAATTTAATGCCCGGATCACTGAAAACGGAGAAGCCGGATTCTGGGAATCAAATTATGATGCATTTGGCGCGGATGTTGCAATAATCGGAGTCGCGGCTAAGACGTTAGTTATCAAGCCCGAGTTGAGAGCGGCCAGCATGCTGAATAGAAAGTCTGATTTTACAAAAAAGGACTCGGAGCTGTACAAGAGTCTTGTCAGACTTGTAGAGGAAACGCTCCGTGTCAGCGGTGAGTCTGAGGAGGAAATAGCGAAGAACACCCCGGTTGTTATTGATTTGATGGAAAAGTGCAGTACAGAATTATCAATGACAGAGCTCCAGGCTCAGTTAGTCGGGAAAACTCAGGAAGAGATAATGGAGTTCCTCAGAGAAAACAATATTGATATGGATTCCCTTGGAGGTACTGTCGGTCAAATAGATGAGGGTTTTCCGGATTTGATGATGGGTAGCATTTACCAGTCGGCCGGATTCGGTAAAGATGTAATGATTATGTCTGAACAGCTGAAAACATCCTGGGTGGAATTGCTTGAATTAATCAAAAACGGAAAGGTTGCCGAGCTAAAGGAATTGTTACGTTTTTGCTATGCTTATAACTATGTCAAATACACCGAAACCGGATTCAAGGCGTACAAAACCTATAAAGCCCATAAAGACGGAATGCTGAATCCTCCCTCGGATGAAGAAATGAGCAAAGATTATAAGAATCAGGTTATCAATGTTCTCTGTGACGAAATAGGCTGGGATACTGTTAAAGAGTATGCACCGAAGGTTTTGGGAGATAAATCAAAGCAGGAACTCCAGAATATAATTGACCGGGTATTGGCCGAATACAAAACCACCTTTACGGAGTGTCCATGGATGTCTGAAACTGCCAAAGCCGGCGCACTTAAAAAAATAGAAAAAATGAAATCCACCGTCTATTATCCTGAATTTGATGCTTTTGATCTGAAGAATGACCTGCAAACAGCCGGTGAGGGCGGGTCGTTGTTTAAGAATATGCAGCAGATTAGAAATAGTGAGATTAAAGGTCTTGCTTCCCTGTCCGGCAGGAAAATGAATACGGATGAAATGATGTGGTTTATAAATCGAAAAATGGGAGGCAACCCCATGACTGCAAATGCTGACTATGTTGCCGCAGCTAATCAGTTCGTTATTCTTGCGGGAATCATCGGCGAAGAAAGCTATAAGGCCGGAGATGATGATTATAATCTCGGTCGTATAGGCTATGTAATAGGACATGAGATCGGACATGCTTTTGACTCAGATGGATCCAATTTTGATGAGAACGGAGACTTTAACGCATGGATGACGGATTCCGATCTGGCTGCTTTTGAAGCAAAAAAAGCCGTGTATGTGAAATACTATGATCAGCTGTCCGTGTTCTATGATAAAACCAATGAAACAATCTACTATGCAAACGGTTCATTTGAATTGCCGGAGAACATGGCGGATATCAGCTCCATACAAATCATAACACAAATGTTGAAAAAAGCCGGCGCAGATAAGGAAAAGATCAAAAAGGTATTTATCAACATGGGATTGTTTTGGGCAAATTCAGAACAATTTGATCCGTCTAATCTGATTACTGACAATCATGGTCCGGACATGCTCCGGGGCGGGTACACTTTTTCCATATTTGACGAATTTTATGACGCCTTTGATATAAAGGAAGGCGACGCGATGTATGTCGTTCCTGAGTATCGTGTCAAGCTGTGGTCCTGAAAAATCAATTAACAGGAGGAAAACTAAATGAAGTGGATGAGTAAGAGAACTCTGGCGGTAATGATGGCAGGAGCGCTGGCCATCGGATCGTTTACAACGGGAAATATCTCGACAGCTGCGTCAAAAACTGGCATTTCCAGGAAAAAACTGACGATGAGAGTCGGAGACAGTCAGAATCTTTCACTGAAAAAGACCAAGAAGGCCACTGCTAAAAAGGCAAAATGGGCATCGAGCAACAAAAAGATTGTCAAGGTTTCATTTAAAAAGAAAACGACAAAAGCGACAGTAACAGCCGTTTCAGAAGGAAAGGCAACCGTAACGGCAACGCTTAACAAAAAGTCCTATACCTGCAAGGTGACGGTAAAGCCGGCTACGCAGAACCTGTTGATGTTGCGGGATACATTTGTAACTTACGTAGGTACTGCAATCGGCGTGCGTCCCGTGGTTGTCGGAGATGAGGCATTGGACATGACTCAGTTGAGCTACAAGTCATCCGATCCGGACGTGGCTAGAATTGTCGGAAATGAGGGCGCTGTCGAGGGCGTGAAGACCGGTTCGGCGACAATCACTATCACGAATCCGGACGGCAAAAAACTAGAGGCCAAGGTTCTGGTGTTTGGCTCCGAGTCAGAAGCAACCTATGTCAACGATTTCTATGAGAAGGTTAAAGAGGATAAACTGGCTGAACTGAGAGAGGCCGGAATTACCGTAGCAGAAGGTCAGCAATTCTCAGGATACAATAAACAGGTAGAAGACACCAGGATTAAGGTAAGGGAATTCAGCGATTCGTATCTGAATGCCGTGAAAAACAACGGAGGTAAATCAGTTTACGCAGATAACACACCGGCAGACGATATTGCCTGCATCCGTTCCGTGTTTGACTACGATGAGGCAACAAAAAAGAGTATTCTCACGCAGGATATAAAGTCATATTTGGAACCACTTGACAAGGCGGCTACCGTTCAGGATGTTATGAAATTGAACGCAGAATATGTATCCGGTGGCGAATCAGGATTCTGGTCAACCGAAATGACGATAACTCCTTCTGAAATTCCCGGAGTCCCCATAGAGTCAAGAGTGCCGATTATTAAATTAGATCTCAAACCGGCTTCGATGTTGTCGAGTTATAAAGACTATGAAAACAAAGACTCTGAGCTTTATAAAGCCTTGATAAAAGTTGTGGAAGAGACACTGCGCATCAGTGGAGAGTCAGAGGAAGACATTTCAAAACACACGCCGCTTCTGATGGAACTATTTGAAAGTTTTACACCAAAACTGACATTTTTGGATGTTCAGCCGCAATTAGCAGGGATGACACCGGAAGAAGCAGCAGAATTCATTTCTGAAAATGGTTTGGAAGAGGTGGTTTTGACAGTAGGTCAGGGTGACATAAAATATCCGGAAATACAGATCGGCAGCACATATAAAGCAGCAGGGTTTGAGGACTCCACATCAATCATTAGTGAAATGCAATCGGGATCCTGGAACCAATTGAACGAATTGATAAAGAACAACAAGATGGATGAGCTGAAAGTACTGTTGCGGTTTTGTTTTGCTTATAATTTTATAAGTTACACGGAATCCGGATACAAAGCACAGCAGATTTATACGAGTCTGAAATCCGGAATGATAAATCTCCCGTCAGATGAGATGATAACAAAAAACTATAATAATATGTTTATCAGTGTTCTCACGAATATGATCGGCTGGGACACCGCTAAGGAATACTCGAAAGTGGTTCTCGGTGATAAAACCAAACAGGGAATCCAAAACATCATTGACAGAGTATTGGCTGAATACAAGGATACATTCAACGCATGTGAATGGATTTCGCCGGAGGGCAGGGCAGGCGCGATCAAAAAAATCGACAACATGAAAACCGTAGTGTATTATCCGGATATCGACACATATGATTTGAAACTTGACCTGCAGACAGCCGGAGAGGGCGGAACCTTGTTCAAGAACCTGGATACGATCCACAAAGGTATTCTTCAGAACTATGCTGCGATAGACGGGAAAAAGATTAACGGTCCGGATCTGTTGTGGTTTTCCAATCAAACTTTGGGAGTGACACCCATGTCGGCAAACGCTGTTTACACAAAATTTGCCAATTGCTTTTTTATCATGGCAGGAATTGTCGGGGAAGAAACCTATAAAGAAGGCGATGATGCCTATAATATAGGTCGAATGGGATATGTATCAGGACATGAGATCGGTCATGCGTTTGATTCAGAGGGATGCAAGTATGATGAAAACGGTGAAAATAATGCATGGATGACAGCGGCAGACGTGGAGGTATTTAATTCAAAACAAGCCAAGTGTATTAAACAATTTGATCAGTTTACGGCATACTATGATAAGGTTAACAAACAGATATATTATGCGAACGGAACCTTGGAATTGACAGAGAATATGGCTGATATCAGTTCCATTGAGGTTGTTACGAGAATGTTTAAGAAAAACGGTGCGGATAAAGAAAACCTGAAAAAATTATTTATTAACATGAGTCAGTTTTGGATGAGTGCTTCTTACGATCCGAGCATGTTGAATCTCGACATCCATGCTCCCGACATACTGAGGGGCGGCTATGTATTCGTGAATTTCCAGGATTTCTATGATGCCTTTGACATCAAGGAGGGCGACGGAATGTATCTCGATCCGGAATACCGCATGACCCTGTGGTCGTAAACACGCCATTTTGCTTAAAAAAATGTATGTAAATCGATTTGGTCATATTACTGAAAAAGCTCTGTTAACAAAAAACGGGGCTTTTTCATTTTTTTCTTGACAATACATGCTTTTTCTGCTATAGTATTCGAGTATGTGACAAATTGAGTCACTCCAAGCCGCACGGCGAGGTAAGTTTCAATGGTTTCAGGGATTATGGGCAATGTACACTGTGTATGATCCGAAACGTTGACACCACAGCCGGCGAGCCTCAATAAACAGCGGTTTTCCGAGGAACAGGAAGTACACATTTACTCCTGTGATTCGGGATGATGTTGGAAAATCAAATGATAGGAGGGTTGAACTATGTACGCGATCATTGCTACAGGCGGTAAACAGTACAAGGTCGAGGAAGGCGACATCATCAGGGTTGAGAAACTCGATGTTAAGGAAGGTGAGGAGATCACATTTGATCAGGTTCTCGTAATCGGGGACAAGGAAATGAAGATCGGTGATCCTACCGTGAGCGGCGCCTCGGTTAAGGCCACTGTAATGTCAGAGGGCAAAGAGAAAAAAGTTGTTGTTTACCGTTACAAGCCAAAGACCGGTTATCACAAGAAAAACGGTCACAGACAGCCGTTTACACAGGTCAAGATCGACTCCATCATCGCATGATCAGGGTTGTGATCGGCCGGAGAGATTCGTACATTAACATGTTTCGTGTCAGCGGGCATGCCGAATACGATGATTACGGCAAGGATATAATCTGTTCCGCCATGTCCATGCTGGCGATCAATACCGTTAATTCCCTGCAATTCATTGCTGATGAAACTTTTGATATTGAACAGGATGAGGACGAGGGATTGATTTCAGCGGCATTTGATCATAAACCGAATGAGAAGGCGGAGGTGCTGTTGGCGGCGTTTGAATTGGGCGTACAGGGTGTGATTGACCAGTACGGCAATGAATTCGTCAGCCTGGTATATGAAACGAGTGAATGATTTGTGGCGCATTTTGGCGCAGAAAAGAGGTATATTATGTTGCAGATGAACCTTCAGTTTTTTGCTCATAAAAAGGGAATGGGCTCCACCAAGAATGGTCGTGATTCCGAGTCCAAGAGATTAGGCGCGAAGAGAGCAGACGGACAGTTTGTTCTCGCAGGGAATATCCTGTATCGTCAGCGCGGAACCAAGATCCATCCGGGAACCAATGTGGGCAAGGGTGGAGATGATACACTTTATGCATTGAAGGACGGTATTTTGCGATTTGAGCGCAAAGGTCGTGACAAAAAGGTTGCAAGTGTATATCCGACCGAGGATTGATAGTTATTAAAATTCCGGGGGCTGATGAAACTCATGTTTTGTCAGCCCTTTACTCTTTTTGGGACACATGTATTGAAAAATCATCTCTACGAGGGGCATTCTCCCGAAGTGGAGCACGACGAGCTTGCGAGGAGTGCGTGAACGTGCCCCGAGTGGAGATGATTTTTCAACAAATATTCTATAAGGGGAAAACGAATGAGTTTTTCAGATAAAGTAATGATCCGTATACGCTCGGGTGACGGTGGTGATGGGCATGTGAGCTTCCGCCGTGAAAAATACGTCGCCAACGGTGGACCGGACGGAGGTGACGGCGGCAGAGGCGGGGACTTGATTTTTGAGGTGGATCCCGGATTGAACACCCTCGCCGATTTTCACTACAAACAGAAATTTTTTGCCTCTAACGGTGAACCGGGTGGCAAACGTCGTTGTCACGGTGCGGATGGCAATGATTTGGTTGTCAAAGTTCCGCCGGGTACAGTTGTTCGTGAAGCATCAAGCGGACAGGTGATCACGGATATGTCCTATGATAACACTCGGGAGATCCTGCTCATGGGCGGTCGCGGCGGCAAGGGAAATATGCATTACGCTACCCCTACAATGCAGGCGCCTAAATATGCGCAGCCCGGAAAACCTGGAATTGAATTGGAGGTAATTCTTGAATTAAAGGTCATTGCCGATGTGGGGCTGGTCGGTTTTCCAAACGTCGGAAAATCCACCTTATTGTCACGTGTCAGCGCCGCCAGACCGAAAATTGCTAATTATCACTTTACGACACTAAATCCGAACCTTGGTGTAGTTGACATGGACGGGATTTCCGGCTTTGTCATGGCGGATATTCCCGGACTGATCGAGGGGGCGGCAGATGGTGTCGGCCTGGGGCATGACTTTTTACGACATATCGAGAGAACCCACGTCTTGTTGCATGTTGTTGATGCTGCATCCACGGAGGGACGTGATCCCATATCAGATATAAAATCAATAAACGATGAATTGCGTGAATACAATGAGAAATTGACCGAACGTCCTCAGATAATCGCTGCAAACAAGATGGATTGTCTCTACGGAAATGACAGAGAAAGAGTGGTTGCAAAACTAAGGGAGGAATTTGATCCCCAAGGTATACCGGTATTTCCGATTTCCGCAGTTTCCGGTGAAGGTGTCAGAGAACTGTTGTTTCATGTAAAAAAAGTTCTCGACGAAAACCCGGATGATCGTGTTGTATATGAAAAAGAATATGAGATAAAAATGCCTGATTTCTCCGATGAACCATATACTGTTTCACGGAGTGAGGATGAGGAAAATACATTCATTGTCGAGGGACCTCGAATCGAGAGAATGCTGGGCTATACGAATCTTGATTCCGAGAAGGGCTTTGCTTTTTTCCAGAAATTTATAAAAGAAAACGGTATCGATGATGAACTTGTAAAGCTCGGGATCGAGGAGGGCGATACCGTCAGGATTTACGGGTGGCAATTCGAGTATTATCCCTAAGTTATTGTAATTCGCTATGGAACATCAGTGATATGATTGTTATTTCGGAGTAGTTTATGTCTCGAATAGGTATCTTCGGCGGAAGCTTTAACCCGCCACATAAGGCTCATAGAGCTATCGTCAGGGCAGTAAAGGAACAGTATGATTTAGATACTGTCTATTTTCTGCCGTCGGCGAAACCGCCGCATAAATCAAATGATGAGATGGTAAGTGATGACCATCGTTTTCGCATGGTGAGGTTTTTGATCGACAGCATGGATGATGACGATGTGAAAATCTCGGATTTTGAGTTGAAAAAGGGCGGAATCAGTTATACCCATGAAACATTGGAGTCCTGGAAAAATAACTATCCCGGGGATGAATTATTCTTTATAATGGGCGGTGATTCCCTTGAGACCTTCGATACATGGCGAGAGCCGGAAAAAATTACAAAATATGCGACACTATTGGTTGTTCCGAGAATGGGAATGAGTGACAGTGAACTTGAAAAGCTCTGTAAAAACCGTTCAAAACAATTCGGCGGCAGCTTTTTACCCGTAAAAATAAAAAGCAAGTATTCGCTGATTTCATCGACCGTGATCAGAAAAAAATTTGCTGACGGTATTGATATGCCGGAGGGTATTTCAAGACGTGTCTGGCGTTATATAAGATTACATGGACTTTATGGCTGTGAATTACTGAAATACAGCAAACCTCCGGATCATAAGGAGCTTCGCTGGTGCCTGAAGTCCACTCTGCGTCCGAAACGACTGAAGCATACTATCGGGGTTGCCGAGACAGCTCAAATGCTTGGGAATCTGTACAGTAACGGTGAGGCGACATTTGCGTGGCGCGCGGAGCTGGCAGGAATGTTACATGACTGCGCAAAATACTATTCTGATAACGAACAGATAGCGTTGTGTGATGAGTACGGAATAGAACTCACAAAAACTGAGCGTGAGAATCCGTCATTGATTCACGCAAAGCTCGGGGCTTATCTTGCCCGCGAACGTTATGGCGTAAATGATGAGGAAATCCTGAGCGCGATTCGTCTGCATACCGTCGGAAAGCCGGATATGACAACATTGGAGAAGATTATATATATTTCTGATTACATCGAACCGGGAAGAGATATTCCCACGGCTCTCCATCCGTTAAAGGTGATTCGTGAAAAAGTCAGACACGATCTCGACGGCGCATTGATTGATGTGGTTGAGAACACAATAGAATACCTGGGGAATTCAGGACGAGTGATTGATGAAGGCTCATTGGATACCTGGAAGTATTATTCTCAAAAGAAAGGACAGGACTATGACTGAGCAGCCAAAGGATTCGCTAAACAAAGCCCGTATTGCATATTCGGCGTTAGATGAGAAACTCGGATTGGACATCAGAGTGCTGAAAATTGATGAGATCTCCGTAATAGCGGACTATATGGTTATTGCGAGCGGTGATAACCCCAATCAGATTCGAGCGATGATTGACATGGTCGAGGAGAGAATGGCGGAGGCCGGCTATAAATCCGGACGAATAGAAGGAAACAAAAACTCTACATGGATTCTCATGGATTATGAGGACGTAATTGTGCATATTTTTTCAAAAGATGACAGATTGTTTTACGATCTTGAAAGAATATGGAGAGACGGACAGGTAATTGATCTCTCCGACAAAGGACATGAAAATGTCTGAATGGCATATTCCGGTGTCTGAATGCTATTGATTATTCTCTCTTTTTCTGTTATAATAGCATACATGATGTGAATGGTATTTGACAGCAAGAAGGGAGTGCTATGTCAAAATACCAGTTTATGAATGAGGTAACCCGCAATTTATCATCCAGGCCGGAAATGCAGGATTGTCAGGTGGAGGGCAAGGTCTATGTCCGTAACAACGATACTCACAGTTACGGAATTTCCATCATACGCACAGATGACCGTGTTTCCCCCATTGTCTATATCGATCGATTTTACGATGGTTACAGCCAAAAAAAGCGAACTATAGATGAAACAGTCGATGATATTCTGGAACTGATGCAACATATGGAGGGAGAACGGAATGCGCTGACCGACATTTCTCTGGATTTTGATGAATGTCGTGACCGGATAGTGTTCCGGCTTGTTTCTGCTTCAAAAAACAAAGAATACTTAGAACATATCCCGCATATTCCGTTTATGGATTTGGCAATTGTTTTTATTCTTATCCTTGAGGATGATGAGGAGGAGATGAAAACCATTCGTGTCAATGATGCTCTCATGGAGGAGTGGGATGTTACCACTGCGGATCTGATGAGTTACGCCAAAAGCAATACTCCGAGATTATATCCTCCGCAATTCCAGACGCTCGATTCATTGATGACCGAGTATTTAGGATTCAGCCCCTGTGGGAATTCTGACGAAAACGACGAGGATTTTTTGTATCTTCTCTCTAACGAACGCCTGTCCTATGGCGCAACATCAATTCTCTACGAGGATACCATCGAGTCAGTCTCTGAATTGATGGACGGGGATTTCTATATCATTCCCAGCAGTATTCATGAGGTTTTGCTGCTCCCGGAGAAATATGTGGATTCCGTGGAGGAACTCAATGAAATGATATATGAGATCAACAGAAATCATGTTGTCAGCTCTGATGTATTGTCAGACCGCGCATATTTTTACAAAAAAAGTGAGAAACGATTTTATTTTTGACTTTACAAAAGCGATCTGATTGATTATAATAAAAAAATGTACAGCGGATCGGCTGTGGTTCCCTCTGCGACAGTCCACCGGATTGTCGCAGAGATAGGTATGCTCCTGTAGCTCAGTTGGATAGAGCGTTGGCCTCCGGAGCCAAAGGTCGGGGGTTCGAGTCCCCCCAGGTGCGTTGGGGAACACGGATTGATGCGTGTTTCCCATTACTTTGTAAATAAAGGAATGTGAATTCATATGAAGATGCAATATAAAAAACTGATAATTATTATCTCAGTAGCAACTCTGTTATTGGGCTTTTTCATTTTGACGCTGATTCCCAGCAGCAAGGGCGGCGATGATGCCAAGGAGGCTGATCTGCTTGTAAACGAGAATCCGGAGATCAACAATCTGATCGCAGAGTATTTTACCGCCAAAAAAACTGTTGATATGGATGCTTTTGACTCTATCGTCAGCGATGTCAGCCAGATAGATCGCAACAAGTTTACTGCAATGGCGGCTTATGTAGAGGATTATGTCAACATCAATTGTTATGTTATCGAGAACAGCGAAGGTAACGGTTATCGCGTATATGCGCGTTATGATCTCAAGATGAAAAACATTGAGACGCCGGCTCCGTCACTCAGCGCTTTTTATGTTACAACAACATCGGATGGAAAATATATTATTTATTTGAGCGCTCTTGATGAGGTACAGGAGGAGTTTATTTCGAATGCCGATCAAAATGAGGCCATACAGAACCTGATCAACGAGGTTCAGCAGGATTTGGATGCCGCGATTGCCGCTGATCCGATGTTCAAACAGTTGTATCAGCGTATGGATACCGAAATCAAATCGTCATCTGCATCCGGAAGCGCGGTTGATGCCACAGAAGAGTCGCTTGAAGAGTAAAGCATTTTTACAATATCAGAAATACGAATATAGATCATCTGTTGAAAGATGGTCTATTTTTGCAAATGAAACTCATATTATGTAAACATATTTCCTGCAGTTATTCATCACTGTAAATGAGGCAAAGGATGAGGATTAACAAATATTTAAGTCACTATGGTGTATGCTCGAGGCGTGAAGCTGACAGGCGTATTGATTCAGGAAGGGTGTACATTGACGGTCTAATCGCAAAAAAAGGAGATGAAGTCACGCCGGGACAGGTCGTGACTGTAGATGGTGAAAAAGTATCCGAGCTTCATGAGATTGTTGTTTTGGCTTATAACAAGCCCGTTGGAGTTATATGCACCACAAGTGAGAAGGAACACCCCAACCTCAATGACGTTATTGACTACCATGAGCGGGTTTTTCCCATCGGTCGCCTGGACAGGGATTCATCAGGTCTGTTATTGCTCACTAACGACGGGGAACTGGCAGAAGAACTGATGCGTGGCAGAAATAATCACGAAAAAGAATACACAGTCCGAATAGATAAACCCATAAAAAAAGAGATTATCAAAGCGATGGAACAGGGTGTCCCGTTAGAAGAACGCATGACAAAACCATGCAGGATCAAACAGACCGGTGACAGGGAGTTTCAGATCATCCTGACACAGGGAATGAACAGGCAAATACGTCGTATGTGTGAATATTTCGGCTACCGGGTTGTTTTCCTGCGGCGCGTCCGTGTTGTTAATATCATGCTGGATGATCTGCCTGATGGACATTTCCGCGTTCTTACGGATGTCGAGATTAATGGACTACACAGTTTGATCTGAAAATTGACATGTAATTATTGCACGAGCGGCGCGAGTTTTCTCACAGCGAGCTTGCGAGTCGTGAGAAAAGCTCGCATCAGCGCTCGTGCTTAGGATTAATATGTTAGGAGATGAGAGTATGAGTGACATAACCCGAATTCATGAACTGGTTGAGATACTGAACGAGGCAGCGAGGCATTATTACTCTGAGGGAGACGAGATAATGTCAAACTTTGAGTACGACAAACTCTATGACGAACTCGTCGGATTGGAGGAGAAAACCGGTTTAGTTCTTGCCGGATCACCCACAATTAATGTCGGCTATAAGACTCTCAGCGAATTGCCGAAGGAAACCCATGTGGCTCCGATGCTTTCTTTGGCCAAAACGAAGGATCTCGGAGAACTCACGGACTGGCTCGGAGATAAAAAGGGAATCCTGTCCATGAAATTAGACGGATTGAGCATTATTCTGACCTATGAAAAAGGAGAACTGACCAAAGCATTGACACGAGGTAACGGTGAGGTCGGAGAGGTTATAACAAATAATGCGAAGACATTTAAGAATCTTCCTCATCGTATTTCCTATAATGGGCGTATGGTTTTGAGAGGCGAGGCTCTGATCAGGTACTCGGATTTTGAAAAGTTTAAGGGGAGTGAATACAAAAACCCGAGAAATCTCTGCAGCGGAAGTGTCAGGCAACTGAATAATGAGATAACGGCCGAAAGATGCGTAAATTTTTACGCATATAACATTATTGAATTAAGCGAAGCTGATAACGAAACACCGTCACTTCAAACCGGAAGCAAGGAAGAATGGTTCAATTTTCTCGAAAAGCAGGGCTTTCAATCGGCACCACATCGTATGGTGACGGGCGAAAACCTCCTGACAGCCGTAAAGGAGTTTGAGCAGGAGGTAAGCACATCTGACCTGCCGAGCGATGGATTGGTTCTGACATATGATGATATCGCTTACGGTATAAGTCTCGGAAGAACCGCGAAAACACCGCGAGATTCGATAGCACTCAAATGGGAAGACGAAACAGCCGGAACAACCCTGATTGATATTGAATGGAGTGCCTCAAGAACCGGTCTGATAAATCCGGTGGCAATATTTGAACCTGTAGAGTTAGAAGGTACGACCGTTCGTCGCGCCAGTGTTCATAATGTCAGCATGGTCAGACAGCTTAAATTGGGTTACGGCGACAAAATCACCGTATACAAGGCTAATATGATTATTCCACAGATTGCCTCAAACGAGACAGAAAGTGACACCTGTTTACCGCCGGAAAAATGTCCTGTCTGTGAAGGAAAAACGGAACTTGTTAATGAAAACGGATCAACGGTTTTGATGTGTAAAAACGAAGATTGCTACGCAAAACAGATTCATTCACTCGCGCATTTTGTCAGCAGAGATGCCTTGAACATCGATGGGTTATCAGAAGCAACACTTGAGAAATGGATTGCCCGCCGGTATATTCGTTCGTTTGCCGATCTTTTTGAAATTGAACGGTTCAGGGAGGAAATAATCTCTGATGACACAATGAAAATAAGGGAAAAATCGTTTGAAAACCTGATCAATTCAATAGAAACGGCGAAAAACGTTGCATTGCCTAATGTAATATATGCTCTTGGAATTCGTGGAATAGGTTTGGCCACCGCAAAGGATATTGTAAAAACAATACCGGACATCAGCCTGACAGGATTTATTGATATAACACGAGAGGAATTGCTGAGTGTTAACGGTATAGGTGATACACTGGCAGAAAGTGTCTTGAATTACCTTCAAGATGAAAAAAACAGAGAACAAATAATACGCCTGAATAGTATTCTACATGTGTCGAAGCCGGAAATACCATCCTCAAACGCAATCTTAGATGGGAAAATTTTTGTCATTACAGGCAGCCTTGAGACTTTTTCCAATCGAAATGAATGCAAGGACAGGATAGAAGCGCTTGGAGGACGTGTGGCATCAGCGGTTAGCGCAAATACGGACTTTTTGGTGAACAATGACTCGCTTTCGGGATCATCAAAAAACAAAAAAGCTAAACAACTTGGCATTTCAATCATCACAGAGAACGAATTATTGTCAATGATGGGGCAGTAAATCGTGTAAAATCGGTCATTTTTAGCATTTTTCCCTTGAAAAGTGGTATTTTTTGTGGTATAATGACTCTGTTTGAGGTATCAGCATTTCACTATGTCTGAATTCTCAAATGAAAAATATTTTTGAGAGGGATGCAATACCATGAGATTGAAAAGAAATATCGTGACAAGCATATTTGCCGGTGTTTTTATTCTGATTGCATTGCTGGGGATCTTTCAGTTGGCTTCCTCAGCTTATGATAGGTTTTCCGCTGACGGCATGCACTGGATCTTTTTAGTTTTGTTCGGTGTTGCTGTATTGTTGTTTTTTATCGGATGCTTTTTCCTGAGAGAAAATGCAAAAATGCGTTTTTTGCAGGATGAAAAAGCAGGTCTGATCATAGCTGAGGGTATTATCAGCGTTGCTTTGGTCGGAATCACGTTTTTTAATTTCATGTCGACTTCTGTAGAGGCTGCAATCTGGATCAGTGGCTTTTTAGTTCTGACTTTTGCTGTTTGCCGAATAATGGGTGGCCGTATTTGCGGGCTTGCAGGATTGGGATTTACCTTTTTTCTTGTATTCTTTATTCTCGGTGGAGAGTGGTATCCATTTTCAACCGATGATATGACGCGTCTTTATTCCGTGTTGATTCCGTTTCTTGTTTTCCTGATCATGACTAAATATATTATTCCGCAATTTGCAAAGAACAGTGCGATTGTAGTAGTTGCAGTTTTAATTCTGGCAGCAATATTCGGAACAGCCATTGTTATTAACCCCGTTGTGCTTTTCCTTGCGGTTGGCTGTGTTGTCGCGCTTTTGTTCTCCAGAATAAGGATGGTTGATACAACAGTTACCAGAGGATCGGTAATGGCTGTGATTTTTCTTGTCCTTTCTGCAGGATGCACTTTCGGAATGAGCATATTACTGGAAAAGGATTTTGCTTCCTTGTTTTCCTTTACCAATAACCAGGCATTTGAAGAAGTTATGTCATCAGGAGACTGGTTTACATTTATTTTTGACAGATTCGGTGATATGTTTAATATAACACATCATTCGTTCGACTACTCAATTTATCCGCTGTTACTTATGGTTTTGACGGCAATCGGCGGATTGGCCGCTATCAGAAGAAAACTCTCTCCGATAGGTCCCATGCTGTTGCTGTATATTTCAACAGTCATTGGCTATATGATTTCTGCGGAGCCGGGTGCAAACTGTGTATATGCAGATTTTCTGCCGGGCATTTTTGCGGCTTATGGACTGTTTTACCTGTTTTTGCCTGAATTTTTGAGCAAATTTGAGGATGATGATTCCTCTGATGCTTATGAGGTTGATGATGTTAAACCCATGGCTGAAGCGGCAACATTTACTGTGAATCCTGAGCCGGTAAACATTGCTCCTATGCCGGATTCCGCAGCACAAAATTCGGCATTAAACAATATGACGGCACCTGATTCAGCAGCCAACTCCGGTTTATCCGGGAATGCTGCCTCACAAAATAATATCAACGGATCAACAGATCCGGGAGTAGGAGCTGATATGAAAAAGAAAACCCCACCGCCGACACTGGTACCTGCACCGACACCGACGCATCAGGCTGAGGACACATCAAGCTTTTTCGAATGGCATGTTTCCGAAGAATTTGTGCGTGAAGATAAACTGAAAAAAGAAAGACAGGCTGCTCGTGAACGAAGTTACCAGATGGCTAAGGAACGAGAGGCGGCTAAGGAAAGAGGCGAAGAAGTTCCCGAATTTATTCCTGAACAGATTCCTACAATAGTTGATACTTTGGAAGAGGAGAAGCCGAGTCGGGTTGTGTATGTTGAACAGGAGATAGGCAATACACATGCGCCTGTTGCGCCTCCGGTTTATCAGGAAAAGGAGGATGAACCTCAGTACAATGTTCTCGGCTTCAAGGAGGAGGATCCTGAACAAAGTCTGAAATCGGCATTTAAACCTGATTCTGACACGATAATAATGAGTGGATATCAGCATAAAAAGTCATCTGCTAATCCGGATTTGCTTGATTCTCCGACTGAACCGTTTTCAACCTTTGAGAGCTTTGCGCCTCAGGATTTGGTTACAAATCCTCTACACGGTACGGACCCGGACCCTCTATCCTCGCCGGCAGCAGACCTGCTGACGGCGATCAATGGTGCGGAAGTTCCGACCGTTGAGATTCCTGATGTTCCACCGGCCGGAGAGGCTGTTACAAAAACCGCTATTGCAGGTGCTCCCGATGCCGGAGATGAGTTAGCAAGCGTTGCAAAAGATTTTGTCGGAGATGGTGTCGACAAAACTGTTATGCCGGGTGAGGATGAACAGTTAGACAATCTGCTCGAGCGTTTAGATATGTCAGACAGTATTAAACGTATGAATGCCAGTGCCAGAGCGGATATGGCTGATGTAATTGAGCACCCTGTTGATCCGACAGAGGCAGAGGTTGTATTAGACAGCAGGGACTATAATTTTGGAAATGATGACGGGGAATACGGTGAGGTACCTACTGTCAGTGATCTTGAGGACAAGTGGCGTGCAGAAGAACAGTTGCAGGCAACCCCCGAGACTGAAATTCCGGATGTTGTATCAGCAGAGGAAACTGCTGAAATACATACCGAAAACGTCAATTCCACAGATGGTATGATGGGATTTGATTTTACCGGTTTTGGTGTTCAGACTGATTTTGATTCTAATCCTGAATCTGAATTTGATAATGCAAATTCAACTGTGTCCGCAGGTGTGCCGGAATCGGAAGAAACCGGAATGTTTGCATCGGAATCAGATTCCTTGATTTCGAGTGGCGTTCCCGAATCCGAGGAAAGTGATCCATATTCCGATGGCTCCGAGTGGATGTTTGATGCAGGTCCGAATGATGATAAATTAGGTGCTGATGTTGGCAAACAGGATGTTCCCGAAGGCATTTTGGGCGAGGGAACCGGATTGGCTGCTTATCCGGAGGGTATTTTAGGAGAGGGGATAGGCAGTAATATTTCACCGGAGGATATGTTTGATATGTCTCCGCAGCCGGATCGATCCGGTGGTGCATCTGAAATGATGTTCTCCGATGCATCTGAGAGTATGTTCAGTCCATCCCTGCAACCGGATCAGTCAGGTGAATCGGTGATGATGTTCTCTGATGCTCCTGATGATAATCTGAATTCGACCATGGAATCCGATCAGCCATTTGAACCTGATCATATTGTTACTGACGCACCGGAGCTTGTTATTCTGCCTACTCCGGAAGAATCTCCGGCATTTGGACAACAGCCATTCGGAAACGTTGGCTTTACCGAAAATGTAGACGCCGGGCCGGCGCCGATCATGAGACCTGATCAGTCATATGAGGCTGAGAATGCAATTAAAACGAATAACCCTGAAATCGTTCAAACGATTGAAAATTCTGAAAAAGCTTCGGAGTCAACGTATTCAGGTTATAATAATTCTCCGGGTGTTTCTGATGGATACTACCAGGATGATTTGCCACCGATTTTATCACCTTATGAGCCGTTCGGATTGGTTCATGTACCACCGGATGTTACGATCGGAAAAGACAAATCGGTTGCTGAACCGGAACCTGCAGTATCAGAGGCGCCAGCAATAGAGCCCATATCTGAGCCCGAACCGGTAATGGCATCAGAACCTGTATTTGAATCAGTGCCTGAACCGACAATCGAGCCGATACCTGAGCCCGAACCGGTAATGGCATCAGAACCTGTATTTGAATCAGTGTCTGAACCGACAATCGAGCCGATAGCTGAGCCCGAACCGGTAATGGCAGCTGAACCAGTATTTGAATCAATACCTGAACCTGAGCCGGTTGCCCCGGCACCTGAGTTTAAACCTACTCCGGCATCTTTGCAGGAGGTTCAACCGGAATCAGTTCCTGTTTCAGTTGTTCGCCCTGAGCCGGTGGTTGCAGCTGCTCCTGAATTTGAGCCCATACTTAAACCCTTCAATGAGGAGCCGGCAGCAGAAACGTCCACGGTATTCGAACCTGCACCTGAGCTTGCAGCAGAAACGTCCATGGCATTCGAACCTGCACCTGAGCTTGCGGTAGAACCTACACCGATATTCGAGACTGCACCTGAGCCTGCGGTAGAACCTGCACAGGTATATGAGTCCGCACTTGAACAGCCCTCAGAAAATTTCGAGAGCATGTCATTTAAGGATATGGCATCGCGCTCTGTCAGGAAATTTGAACCGGAGAGGATTGAGCGTCCGACTGCAGCAACTCAGCAAGAAGCACCCGAGATTCAGCCTGTTGTTAATCATACGAACGAGAGCCCTGTCTATACATTCACCAGCAAAGATGTGAACATAGATGTGGCAGAAGAGGAAAAAGTTCTCGGAATACCAAAACCCGGTCGTCACTCATACAGAGTTCATCATGAGTCTCAAAATGAGGACATAGAAGAAAGAAAGAGACCGTTTGCGGCTGAATTGGATCACTATGACTGGGATATGAAGCAAAAACCGATTCATACTGAAGAGGTCGTTACTCGCACAGTTGGTGGCACAAGATCTTACCACAAGATTATTATCAAATAATCATGAACGATATAATAATCCGTGTGTATTCGCCGTAGACATTATTTGGATTAACGATTATTCATTTGTTGTAAAAAGGTCGGAATCAATGATTTCGACCTTTTTATTGTGCGACCGCGGCGCACGTATTAGAATTATATTGGGTTGTTGGGATACTATTCAATCGGGCAAATAACAGGTTTTCTTTTTTTAAATATCACATAATCATTGAAACCGATGGCTTTCAACTGTTCGGCAGTATTGTCAAATGCGAATGCCATTCCCTCAGGTTGATGGGCGTCCGAACCGATTGTTATCATCCTGCCGCCTAACTCGTAGTATCTTTTAATAAAAACCGGATGAGGATTAGTAAATCCGTATCCTTTTTTTAATGCAGATGTGTTAATTTCATATGCAATGTTATTCCTTATTAACAGTCTCATTATTTCATCGGTTATATCAAAGAAATCCTCAGGTTTATATATAAAATCCCTTGGCGCATAACGTACAGCATAATCCATGTGACCGAGGGTATTGAAATCGGAAAACAGTCTGATGTTATCCAATGTTATTTCAAAATATCGGCGAATCATCCATTCAGGCTCCTTGTTTTCCCACGTCTGACTATAATAGGGATCGTTGTTATCAATCAAATGAATAGATCCGATAACCTGATCTAAATCAGGATCCTGACACAACAGCCTGTTGTATTCAATAACAGCTTTATCTGTTTTCATCCCACATTCTATGCCTAAGTATATTTCAATGTCATTGTATTGATCAGCGGCATGAAGGATTTCAGATTTATAATCATCTAAATCCATAGGAGATAATTGTTCCAAATCCGGGTATTTTTCGCAAGGATAATCATGGTCAACATGATCCGTAATACAAATACCACATAATCCCAATTCAATTGCACGTGAAATCTGCGATGAAACAGGAGCATTTGAATCAAACGAAAACTCAGTATGTAAATGTGTATCATGCTTTATTCTCATAAATATGAGGCCTCCTCATCACTAAATGGTTTAACACGTTTAAGATTCTCCACTGATGCAATCATAGAATAATTTGTATAATATACAACAAAACCAGGTTTTCCGCCGTTGGGTTTTTTTACATTCTTTTTCTGTGTGTAGTCTATTTCTAACTTCTCTGATCCATTTCCTTTTGAAAAAAGCGCAGCAAGGCTGGCGGCCTCCTCGAATGATGATACAGGAGGTTCTTCATTGTTCGATTTCAAAATAACATGTGAACCGGGCATCTGTTTTGCGTGAAACCACCAATCATTGCCTGTTGCCATATGAAAAGTCAATTCCTCGTTTTGGTAATTGTTTTTCCCGACATAAATATCATAACCATCCGAAGAAACAAAGTGTAAAGGTTCACTTTTCGGTAGTTGTTTTTTGTTCTATT
>JAGABX010000114.1 GCA_017614395.1 Eubacterium sp. | reverse complement strand
TTTGCTGAGAATCCGAACGCCCGTGAGAGTGCGATTTTTCTCGCATATGAAATACAGAGAGTTGATGAGCTGCCGACTGAGCCAAATGACATGCGAATCAAACATATTTTGACAGAGAGAAAATTTTATGATATAATGCAAAATTGCTGATGCTTTAGTAGGGATTGTTTATGGATATGGTTTACCTTTATTTCAAAAATATATTGATCGTGTGGAAATGATTATTAATGAGAATGAGGAATCGGAGGAAGAAAAATGAAACCTTATGGATTGAATGAATTGAGAAAAATGTTTTTGGATTTTTTTGAGAGCAAGGGGCATTTGGTGATGCCGAGTTTCTCATTGGTGCCTCAGAATGACAAAAGCCTGCTATTGATCAATGCAGGAATGGCACCGCTTAAACCCTATTTTACCGGCCAGGAGATTCCGCCGAGAACTCGTGTGGCAACCTGCCAGAAGTGTATTCGTACAGGAGATATAGATAATGTCGGGCATACTGACAGGCATGGTACTTTTTTTGAAATGCTCGGTAATTTTTCTTTCGGTGATTATTTCAAGCATGAGGCTATTGCCTGGTCATGGGAATTTTTGACAGAGGTGTTGGAGATTCCGGCGGACCGTCTCTACCCGTCTGTATATGAGGATGATGACGAAGCATTTGAGATTTGGGAAAAAGAAGTCGGTATCGCGCCGGAGAGGATATTCCGTTTTGGCAAGGAGGATAATTTCTGGGAGCATGGTGCCGGACCGTGCGGACCATGCTCGGAGATCTATTTTGACAGAGGACCGGAGCATGGATGTGGGAAACCTGACTGTACTGTTGGCTGTGACTGTGATCGTTATATAGAAATCTGGAATAATGTGTTTACACAGTTTGAGGGTGACGGACACGGCGGTTATACTGAGTTAGAGAACAAGAATATTGATACCGGAATGGGACTGGAGAGACTTGCTACTGTTATGCAGGATGTTGAGTCTATATTTGATGTTGATACGATACGCCATCTGCGCGAGGAGGTATGTCGTATTGCGGGAGTGGAATATGGCAAGGATCATAAAACGGATGTGTCTGTACGTGTAATAACCGATCATATTCGTTCGGTTACGTTTATGGTTTCAGATGGTGTTACGATGTCCAACGAAGGGCGCGGTTATGTGCTCAGACGTTTGTTACGACGTGCCGCCAGACATGGGCGCCTGCTCGGAATCAAGGGGACCTTTTTAGCTGACTTAAGCCAGGTTGTGATAGATGATTCCAAGTCAGGATATCCGGATCTTGAGGATCGCAGAGAGTTTATTCAGAAAGTAATCTCGGTTGAGGAGGACAATTTCGATCGTACCATCAGTCAGGGATTGATGATGCTTGATTACGCGATGGATGAGATGCGTAAACAAGGCATAACTGAACTGCCGGGTGACAAGGCGTTTCGTTTGAATGATACATATGGTTTTCCGCTGGATCTCATCATGGAGATTCTTGATGATAACGGATTTACCGTGGACGAGCGTGGGTTCGATATTGAGATGGACAGGCAGCGCCGGACTGCGCGTGAGGCGAGAAAAGAAACTAATTACATGGGCGCTGACGCGACTGTATATCAGGAGATCGACGCATCGGTAGAGAGTAAATTTGTCGGTTATGATAAACTCGAGCATACATCTGAAATAACTGTATTGACAACAACGGATGAACTTGTTGATGTTTTGGAGCCGGGACGTACAGGTACGCTGATTGTAAAGGAAACTCCTTTTTATGGGACAATGGGCGGTCAGGTCGGCGATGTTGGTATGATCGAGACTGATTCCGGTGTTTTCCGTGTTGATGAAACTATACATCTGCAGGGAACCAAAATCGGTCATGTCGGTGAAGTAATCGATGGCGTGGTTCGTGTAGGTGATACTGCAAAATTGATCGTTAACAATAACTATCGTACCCAGACGGCATGCAATCACACGGCAACACACATAATGCAGGAGGCATTAAGGCGTGTTCTCGGTACACATGTAGAGCAGAAGGGATCATATGTGGATCATGAGAGATTGCGTTTCGATTTTACTCATTTTTCTCCGATGACGGATGATGAGATTCGCCAGGTGGAGAATATGGTTAATGAACAGATACAGAAATCACTGGTAGTGGTTACCAAGGAAATGACCATGGATGAGGCGAAAAAAACCGGTGCCATGGCGCTTTTTGGTGAAAAGTATGGCGAGCGTGTTCGAGTGGTTTTCGTGGAGGGATTTTCCACAGAACTTTGCGGCGGTACTCATGTTGAGAATTCTCATAAAATCGGAGCATTCAAGATTATTTCTGAGACGGGTATTGCGGCAGGTGTGCGAAGGATTGAGGCATTGACGAACATCGGACTGATCCGGTATTTGGATAATTCGGATGATATGCTTCATCGCGTTGCGCGTCAGCTGAAGGCATCTCCGTCTGAGGTAGAGGAAAAAGTAGCTCATTTGCAGAACGAGATCAAATCATTGCAGAAGGAAAACGAAAAACTGAAAAACAAGTTGGCTAAGGATGCTGCAGGTGATGTTACTGCGGATTCCGAGGAGTTCGAGGGCGTGAAGCTTGTGGCTAAACAGATTGACGGCGTGGATTCCAACGCGATGAGGGAACTGTCGGATGACATGAAAAACAAACTCGGCGAGGCATTTGTTGTTTTGGCATCTGCAAATGACGGAAAGGTCAGCCTGATTGCGACCGCGACCGAAGGCGCTATTGCTAAGGGTGCTCATTCCGGAAATCTGATTAAGGGAATTGCCGGACTCGTCGGCGGCGGTGGCGGCGGACGTCCCAATATGGCGCAGGCAGGAGGTAAAAATCCGGCAGGCATACCGGAGGCGCTGGCGAAAGCCATAGAAACCATGAAGGAGCAACTTGGGTAGGACATAATACAAAAAAAGTGCGGTATTGATTATGTACTGTATAGCAGGATACAGTAGAATCAAAAAAGACAGTGTGGTATGATAAAATGGTAAACAGACGGAATGTCCTGCTTCCTTTGGCAGTTATACTAATTGTAGTCACCATTATTATTGTTTTGAATTTGACCTCCGGCGGCCAGGAAATGCTGGCGGAGGAATTCTTTGCGATGGATACCGTGATGGACATCACACTGTACGAAACAGATAAATCGGATGAATCGTTGAGAGATGTAATGACGGAGGTGCGTGACCGAATCTATGAGACTGAACGAGAGTTTTCGGTAACGGATCCGAAATCGGATGTCAGTCGCATAAACGCTGCAAATGGTGAGTGGGTAACGGTATCGGAAGACACATGGAAGTTGTTGCAGGATGCGGGATTTGTGTCAGATGATACAAACGGCGCGTTTGATCCGACAATTTATCCGATTGTCAGATTGTGGGGTTTTACGACCGGGGAGTACAGGGTTCCTTCGAAATCTGAAATTGAAAAGGAATTAAAGAAGGTTGGATGGGGCTCCGTTGAAACGAATCAGGCGGACGGCGAATACAAGGTGCGTTTATCGCCGGATACGCCGGGGGGCGAGATAGATCTCGGTGCATGCGCAAAAGGGTTTTTATCGGATTCTCTCAGTGAACTGCTGAGGGCACATGGTGTCAATGGTGTTTTGTCACTTGGCGGGAATGTGCAGACAGTTGGGACGAAACCGGACGGTTCAGACTTTGTGGTTGGCATAACCGATCCGGGGGATGGCACTTCCATTTATAAAAAGGTTATCGCGCGTGACTGCGCCGTTGTTACAAGCGGAAATTACGAGCGTTATTTTGAGCAGGATGGTGTACGTTACCATCATATCATGGACAGTCGCACCGGCGCGCCGGCGGACAGCGGATTGGCATCGATAACCGTCATAGGCGAGAGCGGACTGTATTGTGATGCCTATGCAACTGCATTTTTCGTGATGGGCGAGGAACGGACCAGGGATTTTTTGAAAACGGAGAAGAAGGATTATAAAGTTATTATGATTCGTAATGATGGCAGTTCCTGGCAATCGGATGGCATAGCAGAGGCAGGAGCGGAATGATGTGGCACCGGGATTGGCCGGTTTGCGTTTCATTCAGAATAATAATGAATTAAGACGGATGTGAGATTAATGAAAATCAGGCGTGCGGAGCAAAGTGATATTCCGAGAATCATAGAGCTGCTGGGACAGGTCAACAATGTCCATGCGGACGGACGACCGGATCTTTTTATTCATGACAGGACCAAGTACACAGCGGAGGAATTAGAGGAGATACTGTGCGATCCGGTAACGCCTGTGTTTGTTGCAACGGACGAATCGGAATATGTTTCAGGCTACGCGTTTACTCAGGTGAGACGGACAATCGGGCAGAATAATCTGCAGGATCAGGTGGAATTGTACATTGATGATATTTGCGTTGACAAAAATTGTCGCCGGCAAGGTGTTGCAAAACGGCTGTATGAGGAGGTTGTGCATTACGCGAAGAAAAATGCCTACGACAGGATTACGCTTCATGTGTGGGAGTGTAATCCGGGAGCGGTTGCTTTTTATAAAAAATGCGGGATGGTTCCCTATTATTATGCGATGGAACAGGTGCTGTAGTAGTGAGGGATGGTTTCCTATTATGCGATGAAACAGGTTCTGTATAATGAAAGAATACAGAAATAATTGTATAATAGAATTGCCCTGAAGTTGAAACTAATATAACAATAATAGAGTAATTATAAGAAAAACGGAGGTATATTAAATGGATTACAAGGAGATTTACAACGAAAAACTGATAACGGCCGATTCGGTGGCAGAGCAGGTGAAGGACGGTGCATGGTTGGATTACGGTTGGACGACAGGTACGCCTGTTGCATTTGATGCGGCTCTCGCCAGACGTATGCCTGATTTGAAGGATATCAAGATTCACGGCGGTATTTTGTGCTGGGTGCCGGAAATATTCAAAATCGAGAATCCGGCTGAGCATTTTTGCTGGAATTCATGGCATATGAGCGGAGTTGAGAGGAAGGCAATCGCAGATGGCTTTTCATTTTACTGCCCGCTCAAGTACTCAGAGCTTCCAAGATACTATCGTGACATGGAGCATGAGATTGATATGGCAGTTTTCCAGGTCGCACCGATGGATAAACATGGTTGGTTCTCGTTCGGACCTAACGCGTCACATATGGCAGCAATGATCGAAAGGACAAAAAAAGTATTCGTAGAGGTTAACACGAATATGCCGCGTTGCCATGGCGGGTTTGAAGATAAAATCCACGTTTCGGAAGTGACCGGTATTATCGAGGGAGACAATCCGGCAGTCGGTATAATTCCGGCCGGAGGTCCGGCAACAGAGGTTGACAAGGCTGTTGCGAAGATTATTGTGGAGCGCATCCCGAACGGCGCATGTCTGCAGCTTGGTATCGGCGGCATGCCGAATGCGGTGGGTGCGATGATAGCTGATTCTGATCTGCGAGACCTCGGCGTGCATACCGAGATGTATGTTGACGCATTTGTTGACATGGCAATGGCAGGCAAGATCACCGGTGCCTGCAAGAACATTAACAAAGGACGTCAGACCTATGCGTTTGGTGCAGGAACCCAGAAACTGTATGACTATTTGGATGACAACCCGGAATGCATGAGTGTTCCTGTTGACTATGCAAATGACGTGGACATCATCGCGGCGCATGACAATTTTATTTCGATTAATAACGCGATTGATATCGATTTGTACGGACAGGTAAACTCCGAGTCGGCTGGTACTAAAAACATCTCCGGAGCGGGCGGACAGTTGGATTTTGTGCTCGGTGCCTATAAATCCAAGGGTGGAAAAAGTTTTATCTGCCTGTCATCGACATTTACCAATAAAAAGGGTGAGACGGTTTCACGTATCCGACCGACGCTTGCAGACGGCGCGGTTGTGACTGATCCGAGACCGTGCGTAATGTATGTTGTGACCGAGTATGGTATTGTAAATCTCAAGGGTAGCTCGGCATGGGAACGCGCTGAGAAACTGATCAGTATCGCACATCCGGATTTTCGCGACGAACTGATTGCGGAAGCAGAGAAGATGAACCTGTGGCGGAGGTCAAATAAACGATGATAGCTATTTATCCCGGTAGTTTTGATCCGGTAACCTACGGACATCTCGACATAATCGAGAGGGCGGCAAAGGTCGTGGATGAGTTAGTGATCGGAGTGCTGGTGAACAGCACGAAAATACCGCTTTTTTCAAGGGAAGAGAGAGTGCATCTGATCGAGGCAACAACCAGGCACCTGCCCAATGTTTCAGTCAGGACATTTGAGGGGTTAACAATTGATTTTGCCAAGAAAAACAATGCGGGACTCATTATCCGCGGGCTTCGTGCCGTTACGGATTTTGAAACCGAGATGCAGATTGCACAGACCAACCACAGTATTGAGCCTTCGGTTGATACGATGTTTTTCACGACAAGCCTTGAATATGCGTACCTGAGTTCTACGATTGTGAAGGAGATCGCGAATTACGGTTCGGATATTTCCAAGATGGTTCCGGCTGTAGTGGCAGATGCGCTGTGGGCCAAGAAAAACGGTGAGGATGTTTGACAGGTGATTTGTAATGTTTTCTGGAGATATATTTGAAGTGATAAAAAGAAAAACAGCGCTATTATTTGTATTGATGCTGTTAGCAATAACAACCGGTCTGATGATGAATGGGAATGCACAGTCATCAGCCCAATCACGATTGACATCAGAGGTGGTAACAGGACCGGCTGCTGATTATGGTAACTCTGACGTTCATGACGGTTCGGCAACAGATGTTGCTGTTCCGGATGCAGTAACCGGTTCCGGTGTTGCTACCGGCTCGGGCGTATATCTCGATCGTTATTCTGCAACAGCCTATATTCTGGACAATATCAATCGCGCCGAGGCTGTTTTTCAGGTAAACGGCATTTCGGATCTGTCCGGTTGCAGCCTGTCCTGTACATCAGCTGCTGCTTCTATGGATATTGTGGTTCGGAAGACCTGTGGGATGTCGGATGCTTTTTCTCTGTATACATATAATACGGGACATACGTTTGTGACTGTAAATTTAGATGAATTCGTTTTTGATGTTGAGTTAACGGTAGTCAGGGCACCGATAAACCATTCCTCCAAGGTGTTGGATCAGGGACGCAGTTTCCGTTTGCAAATCAAAAACTATCCTGAAAAACCATTGTGGAAATCTTCGGACGGACTGGTTGCAACGGTTGATAAAAACGGAAGGGTACGTGCTAAAAATATCGGCAACGCCATAATCTATACGGACATCGACGGATATCGAACGGGGTGCATTGTTTCCGTCGTGAAAAAGGGCATCTCGAAGGTCGTAGAGGTTGCGCGTTTTATCGGCACGCATTGGAAGTATTCCCAGCCGAGGCGGATGAGCAAGGGGTATTACGACTGCAGCTCACTGGTTTGGAAGGCATATCGTCAAAGCGGTCGTTATGTATGCGGTTTGAGGAATAACGCGCCTGTGGCCGCGGACATCGGACGGTGGTGCATCAGCAACAAAAGGAGACTCGGGACCTTCAGTAAAGCGAGCATACAGAAAAAGGAATACCTGCCGGGAGACGTATTGCTGAAGGTACATATGCGGTCGGACCGTTTCATGGGGATAGGCCATATTGAGATGATAACCGGTTATTCCCTGCATGGCTTCATCGGGACGAAGCCTGTGCTTTTTCTGACATGGGGAGCCCGTGAGGAGGGGTACGGAGCCTCGAGGAAAGACGATTTCGTGTGCAGGCCATACAACTGACGGCGATTTATGTTCTATACTTACGAAAAAAGCAACTTATTGTCAATTATTTCTCATTTTTCATTGACAATGGGCTGCTTTTTTGTTATATTGTTGTAAGAGTGTCACATTTGTGACAAATTTAAACGTGACTAAACTTTAAAGGAGGATGAATTAATGTCAAAAAAGGTAGTTTTAGCAGGTGCATGTCGTACGGCTATCGGCACGATGGGAGGAGGTCTTTCGACTATTCCGGTTGTTGATCTCGGTTCTATCGTTATCAAGGAGGCTTTGAATCGTGCCGGAGTTAAGCCGGATCAGGTTGATCATGTTTACATGGGCTGCGTAATTCAGGCTGGACAGGGACAGAATGTGGCTCGTCAGGCATCAATCAAGGCAGGTCTCCCTGTTGAGGTACCGGCTGTGACCACCAATGTTGTCTGCGGTTCAGGTCTTAACTGCGTGAACCAGGCTGCACAGATGATCATGGCAGGCGATGCGGATGTTGTTGTTGCCGGCGGTATGGAAAATATGTCCATGGCTCCGTATGCAATCCCGCAGGGCCGTTACGGATACCGCATGACATGGCCGAGCGCAAGCCAGGGAGCACTTGTTGATACGATGGTGAAGGATGCCCTTTGGGATGCGTTCAATGACTATCATATGATCCAGACAGCTGACAATATCTGCAACGAGTGGGGAATTACCCGTGAGGAACTCGATGAGTTCGCATTTAATTCACAGCAGAAATGCAAGGCTGCAATGGAGAGTGGCGCGTTCAAGGATGAGATTGTTCCGGTTGAGGTTAAAAAGAGAAAGGAAACAGTTATCTTCGATACAGACGAGGGACCGCGTCCGGATGTAACCTTAGAGAAGCTCGCAGGCATGCGTCCGATCAACAAGGATGGTTTTGTTACAGCAGGAAATGCATCAGGTATCAATGACGGTGCTGCTGCCATAGTTGTTATGAGTGAGGAAAAAGCAAAAGAACTCGGTGTTACTCCTATGGCTACATTTGTTGCCGGCGCACTGGCAGGTGTTCGTCCGGAGGTTATGGGTATCGGACCGGTTGCCGCAACCAAGAAGGTTATGGAGAAGACCGGCATGAGCATCGGCGATTTTGACATTATCGAGGCTAACGAGGCATTTGCTGCTCAGTCTGTTGCTGTCGGCAAGGATCTCGGAATTGATGTTGCAAAGCAGCTCAACCCGAACGGAGGCGCGATTGCGCTCGGACATCCGGTAGGAGCTTCTGGCTGCCGCATCCTCGTAACACTGCTTCATGAGATGAAGAAGAAAGGCGCGAAGAAAGGTC